>NZ_JAUCAP010000026.1:0-33468 GCF_030361045.1 Lentilactobacillus sp. TOM.63 | reverse complement strand
AAACAAAAAGAGCCCTAATCACAAAGTGATTAGAACTCGAATTTAGTTTCACCAACAACAGTTGACGAAGAGCCAAAAGTAATGCATTCCAAAATCAGAATGCATTACTTTTTTGGCTTAAATTCTGGGATCAAATCACCTTTCGTCCCAATATCTCCAAAATTACGACTAATCAGCTCGTTTAATCACATCACGATCAATCAAGTTATTAATAATGAAATTATATTGTTCAACACTGTCCGCAGTTGCGTCGTCCTTAAAAATGTTCACTTTCTTAAGGCCGTTGCCAGTGGTGATGGACATTCTGAAGCCAGCCAAGTCTTTAGAAACCATCATTTTAAATTTGTAGCCAGCGTTATATGGAGAATTTGGATCTAATGAACGATCCAGTGAAAAATTGCCGGCTTTGGTTTCAATAAAGCCTAAATCTTTAAGGGTATACCGCTTAATCCCCTCACTAATTTGGTAAGTTTGTTGATCACCGTTTGCTTGCGCAGTCTTTGAAAATGCCATTACAGCTTCACCCCCTTAACTCGATTAGAAATTTTAGTAATTGCATCGACTAATTTATCTAGATCTTCAGTGGTGGTGTAGCGGCCAAAACTAATTCGAATTGACTCGCTAATTCGAGGACTATCCTTGCCATACATCGCAACCAGCACATGGGAAGGCTCGATACTGCCAGCTGTGCACGCCGACCCGCCAGACACAGCAATTCCAGCAAGATCCAAGTTGGTTTGCATCACGTAGGTTGAAATCCCTTTAAGCCAAATATTAAAGACATGGTTCAAATTATGTTCATCAATGTCCCCATTGACTTCAAATTCAACCCCATTTTCAGTTAATTTAGCCGCAATATATTGCTTGAATTTGAAATACTTTGCTTGTCGGTGAGCCTTTTCAGCTTCGGTAATTGTCTCAACCGCTTTACCAAATCCAGCAATGGCGGGAACATTTTCAGTCCCTGCTCGCCGTTTCTCCTCTTGATCGCCACCCTTCACAAAGCTTGGGAAGTTAATCCCATTGCGCTTGTAAAGAAAACCAATCATCTTGGGTCCGTTGATTTTATGAGCCGACGTTGACAGCATATCAATGTGGTCGCGGTTGACGTCAATGTTCAGTAATCCATAAGCCTGAACGGCATCTGTATGGAACCAAGCTTGGTGATCCTTCAAAATTTCCCCAATCTCATGAATGGGCATGACCGAACCGACCTCATTATTGCCCATCATGATGGAAACGAGGATCGTCTGATCATCCAATGCAGCTTTAAAGTCATCTAAAGAGATGTTTCCGTGCTCATCGACGGGTAAATAGGTAATCTTGAAGCCCATCTTTTCGAGAGCCTCACAGGTCTTTAAAACGGCCTCATGTTCAATTGCAGTTGTGATGATATGCTTGCCAAGTGACTGACGGGCAAGCGCCGTTTGCATAATCGCAGTGTTGTCACTTTCTGAACCGCCACTGGTAAAGATAATGTCATCAGTATCCGCATTGATGCTCTTAGCGATGATCTCTCGGGCATGTTCCATGACCGCCCGTGCTTGGCGTCCCAAGCCATACAACGTTGAGGCGTTCCCATAAACATTTTTATACTTATCCATCAGCTCCGCATATACTTCTTCGGAAACCGGTGTGGTTGCGGCATTGTCCAAATAAATCTCGTCCAAAGCTTTCACTCCTTTAATAACTCATTCTTGAAGAAATCAATTAACATTTGCCCAGACTTTTTGCCGGCACTCACAATGAATTGGTCAAAATTAACATTGGCGTTCTCATCACCAACATCAGACATCGCCCGAATGACGACGTAAGGCACCTTGTTTTCGTAGGCTATCTGGCCGACTGCGGCGCCTTCCATCTCAGAACAGAGTGCATCCGGAAAGTTTTGCTTGATTGTGGCAATGACTTTTGGATCGGCTACAAATTGATCGCCCGAAACAACGAGACCGCGATGGGCAACCACACCACTTTCTTTAGCGGCCTTCAAGATCTTATCTTCAAGCTGTTGATCAGCCGGGAACCGGGCTGGGAAATTAGGCAGTTGCCCCATTTTGTAGCCAGCAGCCGTCACGTCAACGTCGTGATAAGCGGTTTCGGATGAAACCACGACATCCCCAATTGAAAGGCCATCACCAATTCCACCTGCTGAACCTGAGTTGATCAAGCTGTCAACATTGAAATGATTAATCAGGATAGCAGCCGTAATTCCCGCTTGGACTTTACCAATTCCAGATTTAACAATGACCATTTTTTGATGATGAATTTGGCCGATGAAAAAGTCAGCATGACCATAATGTTCAGTTGTGCCGTTGTCGAGGGCATCCTTTAAGATTGCCAACTCCTCGTCCATTGCACATATAATTCCGTAAGCCATAAAAATTCTCCTTAATTAATGAAAAATAAGACTAAATAGACGATCAGGATTAAGAACAGCAACACTGAAATTGTCCAATTTAATCGTCGATTGATCTTTCTCCATTTGAATGTTTTAAAGTCTTCGGCAGCTTCTGTTGACGTCGCAGCCTCTGGGGCACGATCATCTGGCGCCTCTTGATTATGTTCGCGGGCGTACTGGCGCTCGACCTGCACTCGGCGCTTGTCACGTTGCTTGAAGTCGTCATCTTGTTGCTGCCGTAATTTTCTGTATTGTTCTCGAGTGAGTGGTTCGGACTCTTTTTTATGATCGTCAATTGCCAATTAAGTGGTCACCTACTTTTGCATGAGTTGCCAGTACTGGATTGCCATGATTGTTTTTGCGTCTTCAATTTCACCATTGGCAACCATTTCAACAGCTTCTGGAAGGGGCTTCTTGATAATCTCCAGGAATTCACCCTTATCACGGGGCAGTTCGTCTTCAACCGGTTGGAGATCTTCAGCCAAATACAGTTGCATATATTCGTCACAAAAGCCAACCGATGAATAGAAGCCGGCCAGTCGTTTAACTGTTCGAGGCACGTAACGAATCTCTTCATTGAGTTCACGAATCACGGCATGATGAAAATTAGTGTCCCGGCTATCCACTTTGCCGGCCGGAATTTCAATGGTGGTCTTGCCGATTGGGGCCCGCCACTGCTTTTCGAGAATCATTTGATTGTCGTGGGTCAATGCTAAAACACCGACTGCTCCCGAATGGTGAACGACTTCGCGAAAGGCTTGCTCACCATTTGGCAGACGAACAGTTTGCTTTTCAACATTAATAATTGCCCCATCATAGATTTTTTCTGAGCCAATAACGTGTTCTACAAAATTCAAAAAATCACCTTATTTTGTTTAATGATCTTATTCTACAAAGATTTGCCAGCTAATGCAATTGTGGCACTCAGTCTTCAACCACGTGGGCTTTAGCAGCTTGGGGCCCCTTTTGGCCTTCAACCACAACATAGGTCACTCTGGCGCCCACCTGAATGGTCCCGTACTGATCTTCTGGGAAAGCATTTTTAAAGAAGAACAGGTCGTCGCCATCATCTTGGGTAATGAAGCCAAACGCATTCCTTGGACTGTAAGTTTTAATTTTTCCTTTTAACAAAATGGTTCCTCCTTGTGAAACGTTAATCGTACTTGAAAAGTACTAACTTCTATTTTCTTGCTCAATTATAGAAACTGTCTCGGTAAGCATTTAACCTACGCATCGAACCACTTATCTTATCGCTTGCTAACACACAACCTCGGATGATAAAAGCTCAAACTCAGAATCCCGCTGCACAGTACTTAGATTCCGATTACTATTCACCATCACAAAAAAATAAAGCTAGCACAAAATTAATTGTCACTAGCTTCATTTTACTGTTTAAGGATTAAATATAAAATAGAATTTCAAAAATCTCTTCTGAATTCTAAAGGATCTTAATCTTTTTTGTCTGTAAAGCCTTCAGTAGCGGTTTCAGGGAATTCACTACGGACAATTTCCGCACATGATTGACAGAATGTTGGGTAGTCACTATCAGCACCAACATCGGTTTTAGTCAACCGGCAACGTTCACAAACTTGACCATCGGCCTTTTCAACCAACAATGCCAAGCCGTCACTGTCAAACTTAGTGCTGTTATCTGGCGCGTCAGTGAAGTCGGTAACCTCCAGCTGAGAAACCATCAGGACCGTCGCCAAATCGGTGTGGAGGCTTTCGAATAAATCAGCAACCTCTGACGTCGCATAAATCGTCAATTTGGCTTCTGAGGATTTACCAATTTGCTTGGCGTCCCGAGCTTCTTCAAGCACCTTCAAGACATCGTTTCGGTAGGTCATGAACTTGTTCCAATTTGCCAAGATTGTCGCATCATTGTCAAAATGTTGTGGTTCTGGAATGTCCGTTAGCTGCACGAATTCTTCTGGTTCCTTCAAGAATGGCCAGATTTCCTCGGTCGTATGAGGTAACACTGGGGTCATTAACTTAGTTAAGGTCACAGCTACGTCATACATTACTGTTTGCATTGAACGGCGCTTGTGACCATCCTTGCGATCAATATAGACAATATCCTTGGCAATATCCAGATAGAACGCAGACAAATCGGTTGAAATAAAACTAACCAATTTCTTGTTCAAATCCAAGAAGTCGTACTTTTCGTAACAATCACGAGCTTCTCCCAAGAACTTGTTCAATAGAATCATCATGTATTGATCTTGAGTTTCCAATTGATCAAATGGCACAGCATCCCTCTTTGGATCAAAGTCGGAAACGTTGGCAAGTAAGTAACGCATCGTGTTGCGGATCTTCTTATACGAATCTGAAACCTTCACGAAGTTTTCGGTACTTACACGAACATCAGCGGAAGTATCAACTGATGTCACCCAAAGACGGACAATTTCTGCTCCCATCTTCTTAATCACGTCAATTGGTGCAATTGTGTTTCCAAGTGATTTACTCATCTTGTGGCCTTGACCATCAAGGGTGAATCCTTGTGATAAGACTTGTTTATATGGTGCTTTGTTCGAAACAGCAACACTGGTAATCAGGCTTGAATTGAACCAGCCACGATATTGGTCGGAGCCTTCCAAGTACATATCAGCAGGATAAGTTAAATCGTCTCTTTCCTCAAGAACTCCCTGATGAGATGAACCTGAATCAAACCACACATCCATAATGTCGTTTTCTTTAGTAAACTTGCCGTTTGGTGAATGCTCGCTCTTAAAGCCGGCTGGTAATAAGTCTTTGGCATCCTTTTCGAACCAAATGTCTGAACCGTGCTTCTCAAACAAATCAGCAACGTGGTTGATGGTTTCTTCAGTGATAATCGCTTCACCATCTTCACCATAGAAGATTGGTAGCGGCACACCCCAAACCCGTTGTCTGGAGATAACCCAGTCGCCACGGTTTTTGATCATGTTGGCCAGACGAACTTTCCCCCAGTCAGGGAAGAACTGAACGTCGTCAAGCGATTTCAAAATGTCGTCTTTGATCTTATCAACTGAGGCGAACCACTGAGGTGTTGCCCGGAAGATGATTGGCTTCTTGGTTCGCCAGTCAAATGGGTAACTATGCTTCAACGGCATGTATCGGAGTAACAAGTTAGCCTCTTTTAATTTATCCAAGGCAATCTTGTTGGCGTCATCATAAAAGACCCCAGCAAAGTCTTTACCGGACTCTTCGGTCAAATATCCTTTATCATCAACTGGCGCAAAAATATCAAGCCCATATTTGCGGCCAATGTTAAAGTCATCTTCACCATATCCAGGAGCGGTATGGACTAATCCAGTACCTTCTTCCAAATCAACGAAGTCACCTAACATCGTCAATAATTTTCGACTATGATCAAATGGGTGTTCTGCAAGAATACCTTCCAGTTCTTGGCCCTTAACCGTTTTGAGAGTCTTAACATTCTTCCAGCCAACCAATTCAGAAACCTTGTTGACCAATTCACTGGCAATCACAAAGTGACGGTCATCACCCTCTGGTTGAACAACAGAATAATCAAATCCCGCATCAACGGTAATTCCTTCAGAAGCTGGGATGGTCCATGGCGTCGTTGTCCAGACAACCATGAACGTCGTGTCATTATTCAAGACACCTTTTCCATCAACAACTTTTTCGCCATAAAAGGCAGTTGGGGAAGTAATATCGTGATATTCAACTTCGGCTTCAGCTAGAGCAGATTCTGACGACCACGACCAGTAAACGGGCTTTTTACCCTTGTAAATCAACCCACGTTTGGCAAATGCACCAAACACCCGAATTTCTTGGGCTTCGAATTCAGGTTTCAAAGTCAAATAAGGATTATCCCAATCACCAGCAACTCCCAGTCGTTTAAATTCTGCCTTTTGCCGTTCAACTTGCTTTAAGGCATACTCACGACAGAGCTTTCGGAAATCGTTAGTGGACATTTTCTTACGATCATAACCAGCTTGGGTTAATTTTTGTTCGATTGGTAATCCATGAGTGTCCCAACCGGGAACGTAAGGTGCCCGATAACCACTCATTGACTTGTATCGAACAATAATATCCTTTGAAATTTTATTCATCGCGTGACCCATATGGATATCACCATTGGCATATGGAGGGCCATCGTGGAGGACAAAGGTTGGTTTGCCCTCGTTTAATTTTTGTCTTTGTTGATAAACATGGTTTTCGTCCCATGCTTTTTGTCGGTCGACTTCTTTAACAGGAAGATTGCCGCGCATTTTGAACTTTGTTTTGCCTAAGTTTAATGTATCTTTTACCCGCATTGTTTGACTTCCCTTCTTAAATTGTTTGTTTTCAGGATAATGATGGGGCCGATGGATTTTCTTAAATTGGGTCATGGAAACGCGCTCAGCCGCTTGCTACCTGAGAACTTCTCATTAAAATCCAAACCCAGGATTTCAACTTTTGGCGGCCTAGTGGAAACGTGCTTCTCCAAGCAGAAACTTCCACATAAGCACCTCCAACATCAATCCCAAAATCAGGATTGACGTTGGAGCCGACTTATGTTCCAGTTTCTAACCGCTTGGATCAGCACTCTAGCAAAAAGAGCCCTCGCCGCTAGGGACGAAGACTCTTCGTGGTACCACCCAAATTTAGAATTTTGCAATTCTCTCTAAAAGCAATCGATTTATGTACTAGAGCTGATCTATTCATTGATTGTTGACTGCTAAACTTTCACCATCTTTAGCTCGCTTACGTGTCAACCAATAAACTTTCTGGTCTCTAATCGATTCAAAATATTTACTTTGCGTCGTTGGGGTAATACACAACCGTTTTGCTTGGATCCTCGGTCGTTGTTGCATCTACCACCGTGTCCGCATCATTATCCTGTTTGGTTTCTGATTTTAACCCTGAATTTGTGTGGTTGTCAAGGCTGCCAACAACTTTTTCGATGTCCTCATAAGTCGTCGTCGGGGTTTCTTCAACCAGATGATCCCAATCTGATCCCTTGATCACTTCAAGCTGACTTTCCAACATCACTTGGAGCCGTTGGCGGAAAACTCTGGTATTTTTCCGTAAGTCATCAGTCTCAATGGCCAACTTCTTAGCTCGCTTGGAAGCTTCTTCCAGAATATTATTAGCCTTTTCGTCAGCGGCATTCAAAATGTCGTCAGCTTTCTTTTGGGCTTCCCGGTTGGTAATTTCGGCTTCCTTCTTAGAGTTGGTCTTAACCTTATCAGCAGCCTCTTGGGCAACCAAGATTGACTGGTTCAAGGAATCCTTCAAATCATTGAAATATGATAATTTGTCCTTTGACTCGTCAAGTTTCGATGAGAGATCCTTATTCTCTTGAAGGACAATTTGGTAGTCTTTAATAATTTGGTCTAAGAAATCATTAACTTCATCAATATTGTAACCCCTTAATTTGGTCGAAAATTCTTTGTTGTGAATGTCTTGTGGACTTAATACCATGGTGAATCAACCCCTCCTATTTATTTCGATTGTATACATCAATAACAATTCGAATTTTATCCTTTTTGGTCATTCCTAAAATATCCCTGATTACAATCCGGCCAAATCCACGGACCGAAACAATGTCCTTAATTGACAGTTCCAAGTCCGGCCGATCAGAAGTTACCCAGTTAATTCGAACTTGCCCGCCATCAACCAACTCTTTGGCATGATGCCGGGAAATATGAAAACCGTCACTGACGAGGGTATCAACCCGCCGCGAAGAAACGGTGGTCGTAACTTCTTCACTTTCATCGGTTGGATGAATGATTTGTTCAGGATCAATTTCCTTAAGTTTGACCTTAATCTTGCCAATCTTATCAACCTGAGCGTGAACATAATCAGCCATTTCGGATTCACACATGAATTGCCAGTTAAGGCCATCTGTGATGATATCACCAATCACATCCCGATCAATTCCAGCTCCCATAATGGAACCAAGAATTTGACCGTGTGACAACGTGGCAAACTTGCTTGGATAGTCGATTTGAAATGCGGTGATATTAAAATCATTGTCGGTCGGGGTAAAATACTCTGGAAACGCAATTGCCCGCTTCATTTCAGCTTCTGCAAAGCCACCAAACGTCTTAAATGTAATCCCATCATATCGATTAACGATTGTTTCAAGAATATAAAGCTGCCTTGGATTTAAAAAATTAGTTAGGATCGGCCGATATTCATTTTCAACTCTTCCGCTCAAGCTATCGATTGACTCAAGAAATGGAAGCTCGTCTGGTCGGTAGTGTTGTGAAACGTTAGAATCCACCACGGTAATACCCCTCTTCATACTAGTAAAAGAAACCAATCAGTAAATTACCTACGTATGTCACCCCATACTGAACAAACGTGAGCACCGCCAATGCAACCAGCGGTGCCAAGCTAATCATCCCAATCGTTGCAAAATTGAATAGCCGTTCAAACGGTTCAACAATTCGTGCTAAAAATCTTCCAATTGCGGTTCCATATGAGTTCGGAAACCAACTCATCAAAGCATAAACAACAATTGCCAGCATGTAAGCACTGATCAGCTTGTTGATTATCTCAGCTGCGTAAAAAACAAAAGTTGCCAATCGATCGCTCCTTATTCTTTTAAAGTGAAATCCTTACTTAGTTACTTGGAACTTTTTTGGTGAACACAAGAAAATATCTTTGTCCAACCGGTTGATGGAACCATGAATTGCAAACAAAACCCCATTCAAAAAATCGACCATTCTAGCAGAAGAATTCACATCCAGTTTGTTTAACTTAATGATGACTGCGCTATCTTCCAAAAGCTTTTGAGCAATTGTATCCACATCTGTGTAGTTAATTGGCTCAAAAACAATTATTTTACTAGGATCAATGTTTTGTCTATTCATGAGAACCACGTTATCTGTTGACTTTTCGTTATCAGTATTTGACTGATCTGCATCCGTGTCCATCCCGAAAAAATTAGCTAAATTAAATTTTTGTGGCATGTTGTTTCCTTTCGTATTCACCAATTCGATAAATACCGGTCACACAGAACTATTTGTCACGACGACGGTGTTTAAAGAATGGTGGAATATCGTCTTGAGAATCATCAGATTGATCTTGTTGAGTTGCATCATCAGAACTTACATCGGGTTGAAAGGGGTCAAAATCCTTCTTTTCAACATCACTGAACTCATCATCTTCACTAACCGAAGGACGGGCAGCGGCTGGTTGTTTTCTAATATCCCAATTACCCAATGGATCATTTTGAGATGTCGATTTGGATTTGCTGCTACCTGCATTTGATTTATTACGATCAATTGCGTGAGGACGAGCAACGTTGTTGGTTTGTGGTCGAGCAGTTCGAGTTCTTCTTGAAGCTAATCGGCCTTCGTCAGCCCGCTTCTTGTCGATTCCAGTTGCAATTACTGTAACCCGAACTTCATCACCCAAGGATTCGTCAATTGAAGTCCCGAAGATGATGTTAACATCGCTGGTAGCTGCCTGTGAAACAATATCTGAAGCATCTTGAGCTTCAAACAATGACAAGTCTGGACCACCGGTAATGTTAAGCAGGACTTGTTCTGCACCATCAATTGAAACTTCCAACAATGGTGAAGAAATTGCCTTTTTGGTTGCTTCTGCAGTCCGGTTTTCGCCGTTGGCAGTACCAACTCCCATTAAAGCTGAACCTTGATCTTGCATAGTGGTCTTAACATCGGCAAAATCCAAGTTGACATAACCTGGGCTGGTAATAAGGTCCGAGATACCTTGAACACCTTGGCGAAGCACGTTATCTGCTTCCTTGAAGGCATCCATCATTGGCGTCTTTTTATCAACCATTTCAAGCAATTGATTATTAGAGATGACAATTAACGTATCAACATTTTCCTTGAGTTGAGCTACCCCTTGATCTGCGTATTTAACTCGGCGAGGGCCTTCAAAGCTAAACGGTTTGGTTACAACGCCAACCGTCAACGCACCTTGGTCTTTGGCGATCTTAGCAACAATCGGAGCAGCACCGTTACCAGTACCACCACCCATTCCTGCAGTTACGAAGACCATGTCTGCGCCTTCAAGGGCTTCAGTAATGGCTTCTTCACTTTCTTCCGCGGCTTTAGCCCCAACGTCAGGGTTGGAACCTGCACCAAGTCCGCGGGTCAATTTCGGGCCAAGTTGAATTCTGGTCTCTGCTTTAGAAGTTGCTAAAGCTTGAACATCGGTGTTGGCAACAATGAACTCAACACCCTTAACGTCTGCATTAATCATCGTGTTCACGGCATTGCTTCCGCCACCGCCAACTCCGATAACTTTAATATTTGCACCGTGACTATCGGTGGAATCTAATGAGTACTCCATAATTATTTTTACCTCCGTAAAGTGCCTTATTAATCAAAGAAATCGCTAAAGAAATTCTTGATTCCTTCGCCACGTTTTTTCTTCTGTGTTTGTCGTTTGGGCTTTGCTGATTTCTCAGACACAGGGACTTGGACATCTTGAGAACTGGATAGCTTTGGAACCTTGGTTAACGTGGCACCAACGGCTGACCTAACAATCATATCGACGTCAGGTAAATCAGCAAAATATGACACCAGTGATAATGCGGCGGTAAACGATGGATGTCGCAATCCCATTTGATCAGGAATATAGACTCTGACGTTCGTATTGAACTGATCAGCGGCTAATTCGGCAATTCCTGGAAGAGCAGCCACACCACCTGTCAGAACAATGCCCCCTGGTAAATCCAATGCCTGAATCTGATTGAGATGGTCCTTAATTCTATCAAAGATTTGACTTAACCGTGCTTCAATGATCTCAGCCAGATATCGTTCGTCAATGTAGGTTGGCTCAGATTGGCCAACAACTTCAACTGGAAATTCATTATCGGCAGACGCCTGTAATGAATCCGCATAACCGTAGTCTCGTTTAATCTTTTCAGCACTATTCATCGATGTGTTGAGAACAATTGAAATGTCTTTGGTAATATAGGCACCACCCTCAGGATCGGTTGTGGCGTACTTCAGTTGGTGATCGTGGATGACAGAAGCAGTTGTCTGGCCGCCACCAAGATCGACAATGATTGTCCCAAAGTCCTGTTCGCCATCATTCAACAACTCGTGGCTCTCGGCCAAGGGTGTTAATACGGTGGACATAATATTTAAGCCGGCTTTTTCAACCGCTTTTTGTAAATTGTGCATAATTCCCTTAGATCCACTGATCAGCTTCCCGCGCATTTCGAGCCGGACGCCCACCATTCCCCGTGGATCTTTAATGCCATCGAATCCATCGACAATGAACTCTTCCGGTTGGATGTCAATAATTTCCCGTTCTGTAGGTAGACTGGTACCCAAGGCAGAAGCCGCCACGTTTCTCACGTCTTCTTCGGTAATCTCTCGTGATTGATCATCGAGGGTGATTAACCCATTACATGGTTCGATCTTGAGCATGTTGGCCGGAACACTGACAATAACGTCTTTAATTTCAATACTTGCTTTTTCTTGAGCTTGATTTACAGCACTTCTGATTGCTTCAGCAGCCTGATCAATATCAACGATCACACCACGACTCAATCCGTTAGAAGGCTGATTCCCCACACCAATAACGTTCAATTGCCCTTTGACTTTTTCTGCAACAATTACCTTTATTGAGGTAGTTCCTATATCAAGTCCCACATATAAACCCGAATTATCCATATATGTAAGGAACCTCCACATCTAGAATATTTTCTGAACATAACATAAGTTTAACACAATCATAACCATGGAAAAAGATTAATTGACCCTAATAACCCTGCGCCACACTTGTATTCACAGCCGATTGTTTTTTTGTAATTGGATATGAATACGCACCAACTTCCATATTGATAATACTCTTAACCTTGCGCTTTGAATTAATGCTTGGATAATAGTCCATTTTGTCACCAAAACTACTAATGGAAGCGTACACTTTGTTACCATCCGTCATTTGCAAAAAGATCCGGTCCGGATTGCTTTTCGTTGGTGAATAACTGATCGTGTTAATCACGGCCCTAACTGGTGGATTAATCCGCCGATACTGCTTAATGGTTCGCTTAAGTTTCTTAGGATCATGAAACTTCTTAAGTACCGGGAACCCATCGCGCGGATTCAACACTTTGGTCTTGATGATGACACCACTTTGAAGGATTGGCTCATACCCTCTGTGATCATAAAGATACCCGATTGTGGGATACTCTTCAACCTTAATTTTAACTTGATTGAAATTAACGAGTTTGACCTTCACGGATTGCATCCGCTGACTGCGCTGTTTCAAGCGTTTAGCCAACTTCTTCTGCTTTCCCCAAACAGAGAATAATGAGGTGCCTTTTTTGACTGGCGAATAATGCTTAATCTGCTTCACACTGATAATCTCATTGCCGGAGATATCAACGGACTTTACTTTGCTGTATGGCGATATCAGGAATGCCATACACCCAATGATGGTGATCGTTAATATAATCAACGGCCACATCTTTTTCAAATTTCGAATCTGATAACGGTGAAAAAGTCCCTTTTCAGATTCTGGAATGTCACTTCTTTGGCCCACCGATATCTACCCCCAGCAACTTATTAACGACTAATGGATCTTGCAAGATTTAAAATCTTGTCAGCCGAATCAACGACTCCCAATTTCTTTGAATCAACTGACATTTTCTCACGTTCCGCTGAATCATGCATCAATTGATCGACAGATTTAACTAAACTTTGACCATTTAGTTCATCCTGCTTAATCATCAACGCAGCCCCGCGATTAACCAGGCTCATGGTATTCTTTGTTTGGTGATCGGCAGTCACATATGGGCTGGGAATCAAGACAGCTGGGATCCCCAAGGCCGTAATTTCGGCAATGCTGGTTGCCCCTGAACGCCCCACAATCAAGGACACCCGGGGCAGCACCTTGGGCATATTATCTATGTAAGGCAGAATTTTGATATTATCGCTGATTCGGACTTTGTCGAGCTGCTCAATAACAGAATCATACCGTTTCTGGCCAGTGACAAACACAACTTGATAGCGGCGCTTGTTAAATTCACTGATGGCTTCGATGACGGCATTGTTAATTGCCGGAGCACCCTGGCTGCCACCGAAGATGAGAACGGTTGGCACATCGTCTTGCATGCCAATTTCAGACCACTTAAAGTCACTATGCATATTAGCAACTTGTTGAGCGCGAGGATTGCCGGCAAAGACCACTTTCTCTTTTGGAAATTGGTCAGCTGCTTCATGGAACCCAATCGCAATTTTATCAACGTAACGGCTTAAAAACTTGTTGGTAAGGCCAACAGCACTATTTTGCTCATGAATGATCGTTGGAATATGGGCTTTGGCAGCTGCATAAACCACTGCCCCAGAAACGTAGCCGCCAGTGCCGATCACCACGTCTGGTTTAAAATCTTTAATGATTTTTTTAGAGGTATGAACACTTTTTAGAAAAAGAGCAACCGTCTTGAAATTCTCAAGTGAAAGGGATCGCTTAAATCCTTGAATCTCCAATTCGACAAACTTAATGCCCTGTTTAGGCACAATCGAACTTTCGAGGCCCCGTCTGGAACCGACATAAAGGACTTCTGAATCAGGCTCTTGTTTCATTAGGTCCTCGATGATCGCTAGGGCTGGATAAATATGGCCGCCAGTTCCGCCACCAGAAATGATTAATCGCATTAATGTCCCTCCTGCTTGTGCGTCAACTTCTCAACATCTTTGATAAATTGATCGCCTCGTTGTTCAAAAGTCTTGAACTGATCCCAACTGGCATTGGCTGGCGATAGCAAAACAATATCACCTTCATCACTGTCCGCATAAGCTGCTGGAACAGCTTCGTCAAGGTTATCTACCTTTTGGATATGTTCAACCCCTGCCTTTTGAAGTGAAGCTTCCAATAAATCAGCAGTCTCACCAAATAAAACAGCAGCTTTGACATGTTCTTTAAATTGAGGGATCAATTTATCAAAGGTATAGCCTCGATCCAACCCACCAGCGAGTAAGATAACTGGCTTATCAAAGCCTTCAAGGGCCATTTGGGTTGCCTCAATATCAGTTGCCTTAGAATCGTTGTAAAAGCGGCGACCATTCGCTTCAAGAACAAATTGGCAGCGATGACGAACCCCCGTAAATGTTTCCAAAACATTGGTAATTGCCAAATTTGATTTACCCAACACTTTGGCGGTGGCAATAGCAGCCAGCGCATTTTCAACATTTTGTTTACCGGGAACTTTGATGTCGTCAGCATTCATAATGAATTCGTCGTTGTAATACAGCTTACCGTTCTTTTCGTATGCCCCGTGATCAATTTCGCTGGTTCGGGCAAAGGGAACAACCTCAGCTTGACTGCGATGGCTTAATTGACGCCACTCGTCGGAATCAAAATTTACCACGAAGAAATCTTCCGGGGTCTGATTCATCGTGATCCGCATCTTGGCATTCACGTAATTTTCCCGGGTCTTATGGTAATCCAAGTGATTAGAGAAGATATTGGTCAAAACGGCCACGTGGGGATGGAGATTTTTAATTCCCAGCAACATAAAGCTGGATAATTCCATCACAATTGTATCATCGGCAGTTGCCTTTTTAGCAGTCTCAGTCGCGGAAATACCAATATTTCCGGCAGCGTAGGCTTGACCCTTTTGGCGTTCTTCATTCAAAATCTTGGTGATCATCGTCACCGTCGTCGTTTTACCATTACTTCCAGTAACCCCCACAATTTCGGCATCTGTAATCTGGGCGGCTAATTCAACTTCAGTGATGATTGGTAAATGGTGATTAACGGCCGAGTTTACAACCGGGTTGTCATAAGGGATACCCGGATTCTTAACCATCAGATCAAAGCCACGATCCAAAATATCTGCGGGCTGTTCACCAGTGAGCGTTTCAATCCCACGGTCATTGAGCTCTTTAACTTCGGGCAACTCACTTGCTGGCTTGGAATCGCTCAACGTCACTGTTGCCCCGAGTTCCTGCATGGTTTCTGCTGCGTGAGTGCCACTTTTACCGGCACCCAATACTAATACTTTTTTATTTTTATAATCATCAATAGATTTCATCGTCAATTCCCTCATTCAAAGTTATTTCAGTATAGTCAAAGAGGCTGGATACAAAACAGCCGTTTTGTTCCAACCTTTAAACAATCGTTATGATACTTGCAGCTGCTGCAATCAAGGCAATCGACCAAAATACAATGTCGATCTTCCACTCATTCCAGCCGAGCATTTCAAAATGGTGATGAATCGGTGTCATCTTGAAAACCCGTTTGCCGGTGAGCCTGAAAGAGGCCACTTGAATCATAACGCTAGCTGTCTCACCTACATAAATGATTCCGATAATGAGCAATGAGAATTCATGGTGAACCAGGATCGACACACAGGCAAGTGCAGCCCCAAGTGCCAAAGAACCCATATCCCCCATGAAAATCTTTGCTGGTTTGTGATTAAAGATAAAGAAGCCTAACAGACCACCGACAATGGTGAAACAGAAGACAGCCACCTGTACTTGGTGCTGGTACAATGCAATGATGCCATAAGCTCCAAAAGAAATGATGCCGAGACCAGCAACCAACCCATCCAAGCCATCGGTCAGGTTGACAGCATTTGAAAAGCCAACCAACCAAAAAACAATGAACAGAATGTACCAGTATGACACACTTAAATCGTGGGCAAACGGAATTTTGAATGCCATCGGAAAGCCTTCATGAAGATAAACCAACGAAAAGACAATTGCGGCCACAATTTGACCTAAAAATTTCTGCCAAGCTTTCAAGCCTTCATTCTGACGCTTAAATAACTTGATACTGTCGTCCCACATACCAATTAATCCATAGGCAATCAAAACAAACAGTAAGATTAACAGAGTCGGATTTAAAATGTGTTGAGTCCAGCCAAATACCAAATCAGTTAAAATGGTCGCAATGATAAACAGAATACCACCCATGGTGGGGGTTCCCGACTTTTTCTCGTGCCAAGTCGGACCTTCTTCTCGAATCATTTGACCCTCATGCTTGCTTCTAAAGTACTTGATTAGGCTTGGCATAAACAAAGCCGTAATTATAAATCCACTTAATAAAGGTATCGCCCAATTAATCATTATCCCGTTAACCCATCCTTAAACTATTCAAAATTTACTTTTAGTGTTTCTTTTCCATTAATTGATTGAGAGAAATTAATGCTTTGGCTGTTAGCGTAGCCCGTTCCAGTTGACTGCAATTTCATCCCAGTCAGTTTACAGAGCTTCTGAACGTCAGCCTTACTCCAGCCAATAATTCTTGGCATCTTCCAACCACCGTTAGTCAAAATGAAGACGCGGTTTTGTTCATTAATCTTTTCACCAGCCACTGGCGATTGCTTGGTCACCGTGCTGCCACTTCCAATTGTCACAACATCGAACCCTTTCTCATTCAAAGCTCGTTTAGCTTGCACCGTTGTGTTGTATAGAACGGAAGGCATTGTCTTTTTAACCGCAGATTGCTTGGTGTTCGAGTTTTGCAAAGCTCTGGTAATCACTGGTTTAAAGATTTCTGCCAATAATTGGGTGGCAGTTTTGGTTCCAGTGAGTTGCGGTTGCTTCATCGTGATAAACATCACGTACCGCGGATTATTTGCCGGTACCATTCCAGCAACAGAGTACAAGTAGCTATCATCACCGGAAGCATAGCCCCCATATCCGTTACTAACTTGAGCTGTCCCAGTTTTAGCAGCAATTCGATAACCTTTGATTTTATAATCTTGACCAATTCCGTAACTCTTATAAACCACATCCTGCATGTGTTTACGGACCTTTTTGGCTGTTTCGGCACTGATTGGATGCCCAACGACTTTTTTGCCATACTTTTTGATCGTCTTACCATTGCCGGAATCAGTTATTTTTGAAATAAAGTACGGCTTCACCATTGTACCATTATTTGAAACAGCAGTTAATGCCTGCATCATCTGCATGGTCGTGACTTCAATCCCTTGACCAAACGACGTATCAGCCTGTTCAATTGGATAATTGAATTGAATCCGACCACTTAATTCTCCAGGTAGGCCAGAATTAGTTGACTTCAAGAAGCCAAAACGTTGAATGTACTTTTTCCAAGTCTTTGACCCCATTTGCTGTTCAAGGTGAGCCATGGCAACGTTACTTGAAAGGGCAAACCCCTTGTTGAATGTAATGTAGCCCCAACCAGCTGGATCCCAATCAGGAACAATCTTGCCGTCAATTGAATAACGACCGGATTCGTATGTTTCACTTCCGTTGAAGTGCCCGGAGTTAATCGCAGCTGAGAGTGTAAACACCTTCATCGTTGAACCAGGTTCATACGTATCAGCAGTGAGCGTGTTGGTCCAAGCCTTGTTAATCCCCTTGAGAGTCGACGCATTAAACGTCGGCCGTTGAGAAGCGGCGACGATTTTACCAGTCTTAGCGTCCATCAGGACAGCATTCATCCCCGCTGGATGAACTTGGGAGGCCACTGAATTCATTTCACTTTCAAGCAGCGTTTGAATTCGGGAATCAATGTTTGTGTAAATATTATCGCCATTTTGGACCCGTTTTTCTTTCTGCTTTCTACCTGGCAGTTTATAACCATAGACATCGTATTGGGCATCTTTATACCCATTCTTGCCGGCCAGTACTTTGTTAAAAGCCTTCTCAATTCCCATTTGGCCAACAAGATTTGTGCCACCGGTTTTTTTGTTGTTTTGAGAAGTTGCGACCCCAATCAGATTAGACGAAAAGACCCCGTTTGGATAGAGTCGGGCTTGCTGCTGGACAAAATCGATTCCGGGAAGATGTTCTGCTTCGATCTTCTTCTTGGTAATCAAGGAAATATTGGTTCCAGCACTACCGAACTCAACCTGAAAAGGTTGTTTATTTTTTGGAGATAGAATTTTCAAGGCTTTCTTCTCAGAAATTGGTAAGTATTTGGCCAAAATCCTTGCAGTCTTGTCCTTATTCACCACATAAAGTGGCTTGTCATTTAAACCGCGCTGGCTTTTATCCAAGACGGCATAGAGCGAATATGTACTTGTATCCTCTGCAATTGGGTTCCCATCAGCATCATAAATAGTCCCACGCCTAGCTTTAAGGGTCTGGGTCTGGGTATAGAGCTTTTGGGCCTGTTCGTTAAGATTAACATTCTTAACATTTTTGCCAACTGCAATAACGAGAAGCCGCGTTGATAAAAGGACGAACACGCTCACAAAAAAAAGAAGGAGAAACTTTCCCACTATCCTTCGATTCCAAGTGTCGCCCTTTTTACCTGCGGAATGGTTAGATGAACCTTTCATTTGGTAACATTCCTTATATTAGCGTTTTTAAGTGACATATTACCCTGCTTGGCAACCTTTTCTAACCGGCTGCTGCTCTGAAGCTCACCAATTTGTTGATTCAAATTCGTATTATCGTTACGTACATTGACAATTTGAGTGTCAACATGCTGGAGCTGGTGTTGAGCATTCGACAAAGCAATTTTTGACGATACAACTAATAACATTAACACAGTTAAGATGACACTGCCACTCACAATCAGTAGCTTTTCAAAAGGCGAAATTTTGAGCTTAGTGGCGACACGAACCTGTTTAGTGACAACTTCATCGGGTGTCTGTTCCGGCGACGAAACGTAAGTCTTTGGTTCTTCAGCAATATTACGAGCTAAATTATTTTGTGCCATAATTATGTATTCTTCCTTTAGTTTATTTTTTGATTCGCTCAATTATCCTTAATTTTGCACTGTGAGAACGGTGATTCTCTTCTAGCTCAGACTCACTTGGGATAATTGGCTTTCGCGTAATGCTTTTATATTTGGGCTTAATACCTTCTGGAATAATCGGTAAGTTCGGCGGTAATTCAGGCAAGGATGTCTTCTCCCGAAACATGGTCTTAACCAGCCGGTCCTCTAATGATTGGAAGGTAATCACACTAATTCGGCCACCAACAGCCAGCAGATCAATTGCCTGTTCCAACGAATCTTCCAACGCAGACAGTTCATCGTTCACCGCGATCCGAATTGCTTGAAAGACTTTCTTGGCTGGATGGCCGCCATGGCGACGAGCTGCAGCGGGGATTGCCTCCTTGATCACTTCGACCAAGTCGTCCGTCGTATCAATCGGCTGGCTCTCTCGTCTTTTTTCAATCAGTCTGGCAATTTGTTTTGAAAACCGTTCTTCGCCGTAGCGATAAAATATCCGAACTAATTTTTCATATGGCCATTCGTTCACGACTTTCCACGCATCCACTGGATTGTTTTGATCCATCCGCATATCCAGCCGGGCATTGAATCGGTAACTAAAGCCGCGACCAGCTTCATCAAATTGCGGTGAGGAAACCCCTAGGTCGTACACAATGCCGTCAATTTCTGTGACTCCGAGTTCTTGGAGGGCGGCAGTCAAATGCCTGAAATTATCATGAACTAATGTTAATTTGTTGGCAGCAATAAATTTCTTAAGGTGCTTTTCATTGTAGGCAATCGCTTCTTCGTCCTGATCAAAAGCGTAAAGATGCCCACTTGTGAGTTGTTCTAATATTTTGGTGGAATGGCCTCCACCACCCAGTGTTGCATCAACATATGTACCGGCCGGATTAATGTTCAAACCCGCGACCGCTTCATTAAGTAAAACGGTTACATGTTCAAATTTTGGCATCAGGCCGCCCCCTCATTCGCTATTAGTTTATGATGCTTGTTAAAAATCAATCATATTTTCCGCAATTTCATTAAAGTTCTTTTCAGCATCGCTACTGAAATCGTTCCAGCGGTCATCACTCCAAATTTCAAACCGATTTGAAACGCCGACGACCACACATTTTTTCTCAATCTGGGCGTATTCCCTTAATACATTGGGAATATTGATTCGCCCCTGTTTATCAAATTCGCACTCAACTGCCGCCGAGAAGAAAAACCTGGTAAAGTATCGGGCATCCTTCTTGTTGACTGGCAGATTGTCGATTTTATCCTGAATCTTTTCCCATTCAACCATTGGATAACCAAATAGGCATCCGTCCATCCCTCGGGTCACAACAAATTTGTCACCGAGGTCTTGACGAAATTTTGCGGGGATAATAATTCGTCCTTTGGCGTCAATATTATGTTGATATTCGCCCATGAACATAGAATTATCCCCCTTTTTTCAACTCGCAATCACATTCTACCACAATTCCCCACTATCAACCACAAGCCCTCTATTTTTGTAAAAATAATGTTATGTAGTGATTTAATGCTTTCAATTAAGGGCTCAATTCCTTGATCCATCAAAGATTATGACAGATGGGGACTTTTCCCCATTTTTAGTCAAAAAAAGAACAACCGCTTCGAAAAGCCGTTGTTCATCCCGATAAAAATGATTTTAAAAATTAAGTTAAAATTTTTCGATGATAATATAGAATCCCACCACAATCCAACACAAAAATAAAAGCAAATCACTAAATCGCCAGAAAAAGACAAAGAATTTTTTGTAAGTTAACGTCTCATCAGTAAAGATCTTCCATAACAGTATCATTAAGCACAGGCTGAGCCAGACGATGACCACTTCTGGAATATAGGATTCCGCAAGGCTGTTTCGGCTTATCTGATGAATGAAAACTAATAATACAGGCGGCCAAAGATCCAGTGGGGCAATTTTGATATGGGATTTAAAGGGGGCGCTTTTCTTCAGTGCCCGAATAAAACCGGCAATCAAAATTAAGATGACAAATTGAAGCAGAAACGTGATGATAGCAGTCATCCACGGATACAAGTGCATGGTCCAACCCTCCTGACTTTGACAAAACGTATTGCATTGAATCATAATGATAGTTAAACTGTTTATGGAATATATTGAGAAAGTGGTGCAAATATTGGCGCGTAAAAAGAGAACTCGATTTCAAAAGATTACATTAGTTTTTGTTTGGATTATGATTATCGCAACGATTGGTTCACTGGTTATTTCGGCAATCATGACATTTGTATAGAACGGTACTGGTCCAAAAGCCCTGAACCCATTAGCGAGTTGAACTTTTCCAAGCCACTCCTGATTTTGGCGTGTGTTTAGAGAGGCAGATTCCCAGATGATGGCTTTTCAGGGCCCGTTTTAACAGTCGAATAAGGCCGCAGGCTGGAGACAATTAAATTTGTCCCAGCCTTTTTTCTGTCTCAAGCTAAGACTGCTTCTCTTTATAAACCTGCCGCGGCCGTGACCCATCTTGGGGACCAATATAGCCCTTGTTTTGCAAATCATCGATTAACCTTGCAGCCCGGTTATATCCAATTCTAAAGTGCCGTTGCAATAATGACGTGCTGGCTTTTTGCTGGTCAACCACAAAATCCAAAGCATCTTGGAATAATTCATCTTCCGAATCGGCCTGATCTTCTTGCTTAATCTCCTCATCGCTAACCATCATCGATTCATCATAATCCGCTGATTGTTGGTCAGTAATGAACTTAACCACTTTAGCAACATCCTGATCAGGAATAAAGGCCCCCTGAACGCGAATCGGCGTATTTGAGTCGATTGGTAAGAATAGCATATCGCCACGTCCCAGCAGTTTCTCAGCCCCGTTCGTGTCGATGATTGTCCGTGAATCGATCCCGCTTGATACCGCAAACGCAATTCTTGACGGCACATTCGCTTTGATCAAGCCGGTAATTACATCAACGGATGGTCGTTGAGTTGCTAAAATCATATGGATTCCAGCAGCTCGGCCCATTTGAGCCAAACGGATAATTGCCGCTTCAACATCGTTTGAAACGGTCATCATCAAGTCGGCTAATTCATCCACAATTACCACGATATAAGGCATTGGTTGAATTTTAGTGTCATTCTCTTGATTGTTTTTGGCCACAAAATCGTTATAGGTGCTGATTTTTCGTTGCCCAAATTTTGCGAACAACTCGTAACGATTTTCCATTTCAGAAACAACTTTTTGAAGCGCTCTGGCCGCTTTCTTAGGTTCAGAAACCACTGGGCTCAGCAAGTGCGGGATGCCATTATAAACACCCAATTCAACTTTTTTGGGATCAATCAGCATCAATTTTACCTGACTGGGCTTGGCATTGAGCAAAATGCTTGTGATAATCCCGTTAATCGCAACGGATTTCCCACTTCCGGTTGAACCGGCAATCAGTAAATGCGGCATCTTGGTTAAATCAGCCGTGATCACATTCCCATTAACGTCCTTGCCAAGTGGTACCTGCAGCAGATGCCCATGATTATCTGGTTGGTGTTCGACTACGTCCCGAAAGGAAACTGTGGCAATTTTCTTATTTGGCACTTCAATTCCAATGAGTGACTTACCGGGAATCGGGGCTTCAATTCGGATATCTTTGGCCGCCAGAGCCAAGGCAATATCATCCGATAAATTCACAATACGGCTCACTTTAACCCCGATGTCTGGGTGCAATTCATATTTGGTGACAGACGGGCCTAAACTAACATGCTTAATTTCTGCTTTCACACCGAAACTGTCCAAAGTCTTTTGGAGCACCTTGGCATTATGATCAATTGACTTAAGCTCACTTGATTGATCGCCTTGGGGAATTTCTGTCAGCAACTCTTTTGTTGGCAGCTTATACGAATCATCCTCTTGAACATCGACCAAGTCAGTATCAGACTTTGGTTCAACCTCATCCTTTTCAGGCACTTTGGAGGATTGGCCTTCCGGATCAGGCATCGTTTGTTTTGAAACCGGCATCCCAGAAATGGTAATGGCAGAAGTCGAGAACTTTTTGAGTTCAGCCTGATCAGACTCAGTCAGACCCTTTTCGGCATCCGTCGGCTTAACATCCATTTGTTCAGTAGAAGCGGGTTGTTGTTTAGCCGGTTTGGCCTGCATTGCCCTTACTTTACCTGCCACGGTCGAAACAGCGTCCTTGCAAACGAGCAGTCCCTTATGCAGGCCAACAAATAATTTACCAAACGAAATGTCAAATAAAACAAAGATACCAGAAAGGGCAATCAAACTCGCAATGATGCCAGTTCCAATTTTGCCCAAAAGAATATGGCAAACATCAAAAATGCAAGTGGCGATGATACCACCGCCAATATTGGAAGTAGTATTAGCAGAAGCCATGTCATCGGTTAATTTTCCCCAGTTGGCGGTGATGAAATTAACTGGCTGGGCCGTTTGGATATATTCAACCAAAGTCAGCCACAGCAAGATTCCAATGACCAACAGCATCGTCCCGATCCAATATCGAGGCTTAATCTTTGGTAACTTCGAAAAGCCAGCCAGCCAAAATCCGGCAGCAATCATCCCAATGAGCCCAACAGGATACAAGCTGCCAATCAAGATCCGGACCAAATTAATGACCAAGACACCAACAATTCCCGCATGAAACAGGCCCAACAATGCCAGAATTGCCATTACCGCCCCACAGAGATTGCTTGAATACTTAGCTAAAAAGCCCTGCTGCTTGGTACTGGTCTTTCGCGGTTTGCTAGTTGTTTTCCGACGTGTTCGTTTTGTCGCCATACGTGGCATTCCTCCCTTCTTCAAGAATGACTGGTGCTTGCCTTTATTTTAACTTGTCATGTTCATACTTGTGAGTCCGTTCAAGGTGATTAAACTCTTGTTGCCGCAACACTTCATAAATGACGATGGCACAGGTGTTTGAGAGATTAAGTGCCCGAATATGGTCATCATCTTGAGGGATGCGAATCGCCTTTTCAGGATTCTGACGCATGAATGGTTCCGGTAGGCCCGTGGTTTCTTTGCCAAACAACAGGTAATAATCTTGACTGGAATCGGAATAATCAGGATCGGTATAATCCTGGTTTGCAAATTTAGAAACCAAAAACAGGTTTTTAGGATCCTTGACGGTCGCCAAAAATGCCGGTAAATTCTCGTGATAATTGATTTGAACTTTATTCCAGTAATCCAATCCAGCTCGCTTCAGGTGCTTGTCATCAATGCTAAACCCGAGTGGTTCAATTAAATCTAAAACGGTGTCCGTCCCTGCACAGGTCCGGGCAATATTACCGGTGTTGGCCGGCATTAATGGTTCAAATAATACAATGTGATTTGTCATGTTGTCCTCCGAAATTAATTAAATTGCTGAGTTAAAATTGAAACATCAACCGTCACTGACTTCATATTTTCGACTAATCGGGCTGCATCCGTATTCTGATTTTTCCCCCAATGAAGTGGGGTCATGATCATCAGTGAGCGCTGCAACCCGGCTGGAATCTGAAAGGAATAACGCAACTGGTGCACGGTGGCGTCAGGATAATGTTCGAAAAAGAGATCGTAAACTTTTTGATTCGAATATGAACTGTTGGGCTGATCCGCGCCAAATAGCAATTCCCGCAATTCATGAAGGTAGTGACTGTTGGGGATAATCTTAATCAATTGCCCACCTGGTTTGATTACCCGATTAAACTCATCGTACGCCGAGGGTGAAAATAAGTCGATCACCATGCTGAAGGCATCGTCATTAAACGGCAAGTGAGCCAAATCTGCAACACAAAAAAATGCATCCGCCCCATGTTGGGTCGCTAAGTTAATCCCATCTTTTGAGATGTCAAAGCCAACTGCCACATCCTGAGCCTGACGTAACTTCATCAGCTTAGCCAATGGGGTCCCTTCCCCGCAGCCAACGTCTAAAATGGTTTCAGGAGAGCTGTCCAGTCGCTCATAAATTGCTTTGATAATTGGGTCAAACAACCCTGCTCGAAGGATCCGATTGCGGGCAGTCAACATCTCAGAATCGTATTCATTATTGGAATGATGTGTGAGAAAATACAGGGTGCCCTTTTTAGAAATATCAAAGCCATGACCATTTGGACATTGCAAAGTCGTGCCTTCAACCTGCTGGAATGGTTGGTCGCAAATTGGGCAGCGAAAGATGTTGATATTTTGGGTGACAAATTGTGTTCCGAATTCGATTTTTTTCACGCGAAGGCCCTCTCCTAAACCAGTTAATTATATCACAAACAGCAAACTAAGAGCCCCCACCTCACGATTCAACAAAATGACGGTGGAAGCTCAATTTTTTATTTGTAATTAAAATCGATTTAACGTAATAAAACTTTTCATATCACCAGGAAGCGATGATGTACAACTAATTTGGCGATCATTGAATGGATCATAAAATTCCAAGTGGTAGCAGTGCAATGCTTGGCGAGCCATTGAATGATCATCTGGGTTGTAAAGCCAGTCACCAATTAATGGGTGGCCTAGCGCACCTAAGTGTACCCGAATCTGATGGGTTCTACCCGTGTGCAACTGAAGCCGGACCAAAGTTTGCTTGGGCATCCGATCCACGACCCATCCCTCAGTAATCGACATCTTACCGGAGTCGACAACTTGTCGTTTGACAAACGAGGCTTCATCACGACCAATTGGCAGGTAAATTTCAAAATGGTTGGGAGAAATTTTACCAGCTGCAATTGCCAAATAAGCTTTCTGAATAGTTCGATCTTTCAACTGCTTATCTAAAACCGAATGAGCAAAATGGTGCTTGGCAAAAATCACCAAGCCGCTGGTGTCTTTATCCAAGCGGGTCACAATGTGAATTTTCTGGTTGGCGTACCCTTTTCGTTGGTAATAACCCTTCACGCGGTTCACTAACGTATCTTGCACATAACCATGCGATGGGACTGAAGCAACGCCGGCCGGCTTATCAACCACGAGAAAATTAGGGTCTTCATGGACAATCCTGATCGGCACCTGCGAGGTGTTGACGTGATCGTTTTCAGGCTCTGGCGGTAAAATAACCGTCACCACATCGTTCTTGGCCAACATTCGGTTCACCAGCGATGCTTGGCCATTAACCAAAGTTTGACCGCCATGATACTTGATCTTCTTGAGTAAGGTTCGCGTAATCCCATACCCCATGATGAACGTCCGAACTTTAATTGGGCTATCCCCTTGATATTGCCAAGTAAACTCAGTCATCGGCTTTTGCCCGACCAATGAAGGAGTTGCTGACCCGTCGCCAAAATTGGGTGTGCCGATACTGAGCAAACGCAATTCGCCGCTTGGAAATTCGGTATTCGATTGAGGCAATCGGTTCAGTGGAAATCACCTGATGATCACATGTCAAAATTGTTTGGCCCGAAGACTTCAAAACAACCTTAATCCACTCATCAGGAGCAATAATCAGCGGTGATCCCAATGTTCGAAAGACCCGGTTATTGATCGAAGAAATTTCAGCCACCTGAATGGCGTTGAGGAGTGGGTTAATAATCGCTCCGCCGACTGATTTATTATAAGCGGTTGAGCCGCTGGGCGTTGAAACACACAGGCCATCCCCCCGAAAACTCTCGAACAATTGATTTTTAATATAGAGATCAGCCACCATAGTCCCGTTAATCTGCTTAAGCGTCGATTCATTCAAGGCCAAGCCGACATCGGCAAGCCCGCCAGTCACGTAATTCACGCGAATATCAAGCAACGGATAGGTCACACCTTGACCGTTGTCATGCTCCAAACTATCAACCAATTCGCTGACTTCATAATCCCGCCAGTCGGTATAAAAACCTAGATGCCCGGTATGAATGCCGACCATTCGGATCCGGTCGCTGATATCTTGATAATGGTGAAAGGCGGACAATAAAGTCCCATCCCCGCCAACGGAAATCACCATTTCGGGGTTCAAGCCATCCACACTCAGTGACTGAGACTGGTCAATTTCTTGTTTTAAGGAGGTTGCCACGTTGTTCGACGACTCTCCGAGATTACTGTAAATCGCTATTTTCATCTGAAGACTTCCTCAATTTGCCGCCTGATGACTTGTTATTGGTTTCTTGAAGCTCATCTCGAATTTCAGACATCTCTTCATCCAATTTAAACGCAGCCTCTGCGGAGCGCTTTAAACGAACTTTCAAGTCATCTGGAAATTCGCCTTGGTATTTGTAATTCAGTGAATGCTCGACAGTTGCCCAGAAGTTCATCGCCAAAGTTCTGACTTGAATTTCAGCTAAAATCACTTTTTCGCCTGACAACATCTGAACCGGGTATTCAAAAATGATGTGGTAAGAACGATAACCACTTGGCTTTTTATTGTGGACATAGTCACGTTCTTCTAGAATATTAATGTCGGTCCGTTTTCTCAACAAATCAACAACTTGATAGATATCTTCAACAAACTGGCACATAATCCGCAGGCCAGCAATATCTTCCATATCTTCTTCCAAACGATTCTCCGAAATATGGCGTCTGACCATTTTTTCTTTAATACTATCAACGGGTTTAACCCGCCCAGTCACAAACTCAATTGGACTGCGCCCATCAATTTTTAAGAACTGCGCTCTAATTCCACGCAGTTTTACTTTCAACTCATCTACAGCTTGTTTGTAAGGTATCAAAAAATTATCCCAATTTTCAACCAAGCTAACACTTCCATTCTATCATGCTCGAGTGAGCACCTTATCCAGTTAAAATCAAACTGAAGTTAATTTTACCATACTTCCACCCCCTTTCCAAAGATTCTAACGTGTCTTTGTGAGCAAATATGTTGTTTTTACTTGAAAATTTGGTATTCTTAGTTAAGTAAATAATTAGTATATTACTTAAAATTGTCGGTTAAAAACTGGAGGGCAATATTGTGTTAGAGATATATTTATTTATTGATCCGCTAAATCGACATTGTTATGACGCCGAAAAAGTAATCAATAAAATTTCGCAACAGCTTAAATCAAATGTCTCGGTGAGATTCTTATCGATGTTAAACCTCAAGATTCTACACGACCTGACATCCAAACATGATCCCAACGTGCTTGATCACGATCTGCCTTTTAAAATGATTTTGGATACCAAGGCTGCTTCATTTCAAGGCAAACGTTACGGTCGGGAATTTTTAATGGATCTCCAACATGAGATTCTTGATAATTCAGCCGACTATTGTGACGATTTGGCTTTAGAATTAGCGGAAAAAAATGGTCTGGATTGTGATATGTTTCGCGAAGACCGCCGTTCAAGCTTAGCTGAGAAAATGTTCCGTTCCGATCAGCGAGTGGCCAACGAAATGTCCGTCAAGACACCATCAAGTACGGTGCTGTTTAACTCGGCTGTTGATAACAATGGTCTCTTAATTAAAGATTATGACTATAATTCATTGTATAATTTCTGTTCCCGCAGTATCAGCTCCGCAAAGCACTTCGAAGAACTTGCAAAACCAGCGCACTCGGATGCAACGGTCGTGCAGTTTGTGAGCTTAAGATAACGATGCAGTGACCACCAAGTTGCCGCAATTACATAAAGGCCTACCATCAGTCATCCTCATTTTGAGTGACTGACGGTAGGCCTTTATTATGAGTAATCGCTGTTTCGGCTTCGTCTAAGCGGTGCTAATGACACCTCACCTTATTTCATTGTCAACTTCTCAAACTGATCCAATCTCTGCTCAAAAATTTCAAACGCATGTTCAAGATAATCTGGCTTCGTCATATCCACGCCTGCCTTCTTCATCACGTTGGTTGGGATATCCGAACTCCCAGATTTTAGGAAGTTCAAATATTTTTCAACGCTATCTTTGGTGCCATGAACGATGCCATCGGCTAACGTTGAAGCTGCCGCGAATCCTGTCGCATACTGATAAACATAAAAGTTGTAATAGAAATGCGGAATCCGTGACCATTCCAAACCGATTTCATCGTCCGAAATAACCGCATCCCCATAATATTTATGATTCAAGTCCCGATAATAGTTATCCATGAAGTCAGCCGTTAGTGGTTGGCCTTTGGCATCCTGTTCGTGAATATATTGTTCAAACTCCGCAAATTGGGTCTGCCGAAAGACCGTTCCCTTGAAGCCATCAAGATAATAGTTCAGGACAATCTTCTTCATTTCCGGGTCATCTTTAAATTGATCCAGCAAATAATCCGTCAAAATATTTTCATTGGTCGTTGAGGCAATCTCAGCCACAAAAATCGAATAGTCCCCATACTGGTAAGGCTGATTGTGAGCGGAATAGTAACTGTGCATACTATGGCCGGTTTCATGAATCAACGTATACAAATTATCCAGATTATCCTTCCAATTCAATAAAATGAACGGGTTGGTATCGTATGTGCCAGAGGAATAACCACCAGATCGTTTGAACTGATTTTCAACCACATCAATCCAGCGATGATCAAATTCTTCCCTCACATGGCTCACATAATCCGGTCCCATCACCTGCAGTGCATCCAAAGCAATCTCTTTGGAGCGGTCAAACGTGTACTTGGGTGACTTCTTGCCCACCAATGAGGTATACAGATCATACATATGCAAGTCATCTAAATCCAGAATCCGTTTGCGTAACACTATGTAGCGATGCAGCAAGTCCAAATGGTTATTCACCACGTCAATCAGATTTTGATAGACGTTGGTTGACACTTCATTGGCAGCCAGCGCAGCTTCGAGAGCACTGCTGTATTTTCGTACTTGGGCCTTGAAGTTATGGTTCTTAACGTTTGTGGTCAAAGTTGCAGCCAGCGTGTGCTGAAATTGACCATAAACCTCGTACAATTTTTTAAAGGCCTGCTTGCGAACATCTTGACTGGTTGATTCCAAGAGAATGCCATAAACGCCTTGGGATAACTGAACCTGATTGCCATTATCATCCGTCACAACGGGGAACGGCAAATCAGTATTATCAAGAATGCCAAACGTTTTTTCACCAGCCGAAAAAATATCGCTGGCACCGGCGAGGACTTTCTCCACATCGTTACTCAAAATGTGACCACGTTTTTCAAAAGTCTGGTCAAATAAACGCTTATAATCGATTAATTTTGGTTCCTGATCATAATACTGTTTCATCGTACTTTCAGATAACGTCAATAATTCAGGATCGAACCATGAAACCGCTGCGCCAAATTTAGCGACCATTGATTCAACCCGTGAAAACATTGCTTGGTATTTGGTTTCACTGGTATCTTGATCATTTTTCAGCTGGGCATAGACATACACCTTTTCCAACTTTCGGTTCAAATCCAGATAAAAACTAGTCGCCTTCAATAGCGCGTCAGCACCATTTTCAAGGCTTCCAGCAAGTTGCGCAATCACTGGTAATTGGTCTTGAACGGCTGAAAAGTCTTTTTCAAAATCAGCATCCGTTTTGTAAACAGTGGTTAAGTCCCAAGTTAATTTCTCTGGGACATCTTTTCTGAGAGGTAATTTTTGCGTATTAGCCATGTGATCCTTTCACTCTCCTTTAAACATTCGATTATTTCAAGGTTATCACATTAAATGGCCGCTCGTCATGATAAAGCGCCGTTTTTGGTCATATCCAGAGAACCATTCGGGCTGACGGACAATTTTAATCCCATCAATCGTATGCCGGACATACCCTTGTGTCCGTAATGCAATAATAAAATTAGTGAATTCAATTTGAAAAAAGCGGACGTAATTATCCACTTGGGCCATTTGGCGGCCAAATAATTTTACTGACTGGACAAATAGGTCATTCAACTGATCATTGGAGACGTCAGATTGCCCCGATTCAAACAATTGTAATACCAGCCACACTTTCCAACAGAGAATCGTTCGCTTAAAAAGTGGCACCCCCATCCCCTGCTTGCTGTGGCAAATCATCGGGCAGCCGACAAATATTCGGCCACTTTCATAACACTTTGTCACCATATCCCGGTAAGTATTGTTTTTGAGCACAATACTTTGTTGAATCCGTTTCAATTGATTTAACAGGGATGTTCGATTCTTATTGAGTGAAATTGCGGGTGTTGCCGGTTGTTGGTAACTCTGCACGAATTTCAAAATTGCAGCCAGCGTCGAAAAGTTTCGGGCCTGACTCACAATTTTACCTGCCAATTCACGCAACTGAAAATATAACCAGAACTGATTATTGGCAACGGAATAAAATATGATGTAAAAGCCTAATTGCGGGTGGAACCTGGCAAACTTGGCAACCGCCTCTGAACGTAATATTCCAGTTCGCCGGCGATCGCCAAGAATCCAAATCACATCATAGCCGAGGGACCGGTAATTCCGGGTCCGCCGGGCGATTTCCGAAAACGAAATTGGACTGCATTGGTACTCGAGCACTAATTGATCGTTCGGTAAAAAAACATCTGCGCGCTGTTCAATCGACATCATGGTTGCCTCAATTTCAACCAGATGCCCTATTGCTTCGACCTGCTGCTTAAACATCAACTTCCCTTTCAAATGTGTCTGACTTTCATTCTCACTAAAGCCAACGCAGTCTAGCTTGGATTTATGGCTAAAGTGGGGAATTCGATATTGTCCATGCTTATAAATCACTGGTTGTCGGCAACACGGGCAGATAAGGTCCCCTTGATCATAATTGCCAACCGAAGTTGCTGACACCAATTGATTATGACTCATTGCTACTATCATTTCATCACCTTCTATGATTTAAATACGGAAAGCAAGTCGCAGATCTCGAAAAAGTTTACGAAATCGCGAAGATTTAAGCGAATTGGTGTCTAGCACTACCATTTGAGTCAAACTTGGTTATAATTATGAGTAAATTAATCTGGTTGGGAGACTAATGATGCTTAAAAATTTACTCGCATACATTAAAGAAGAGGGCGTCGCCGAGCAACTTTATCATAGTTTGGTTGGCGTCGAAGTTGAGGAACACCGAATTGACAGCAAAGGAAAGTTAAGCCAACTGCCTTACCCCGACAATCTGGGGTCCAGAAAGTACCATCCCTACCTGCAGTCCGACTTCTCGGAATCAATGAACGAACTGATTACCGATCCAAATCCCAATATCGGCGGTGTTCTCAACCAACTTGACACGTTACAAACAGTTCTTTATCGATCAATCGCCGATGAGGAATACATTTGGCCATTAAGTATGCCACCTGCCTTGACCAGTGAGGACACTGATTTTATCAAAGCTCACTTTGGCCGCCCAGCCTATCAAAAATATCGTGATTATCTCACAGAAAAATATGGGGTTTCCCACAAGATTGTCACAGGCGTTCACGTTAATTTTAGTATCTCGGAACCCGTCGTCAATCGTCTCTACACCCATTACGAAGACCAATTTAAAAGTTTGGTCGAATTTAAAAATGCTTTGTATTTACAATTAGCTCAAAACATTGTGCTTCATCGCTGGCTGATTACATACCTGTTTGGAGCAAGCCCAATTACCGAAAAAGGCTATCTAAACGATGTCGTGCCAACGTTGGTGGATCACCCTGTCCGGAGCATTCGAAACAGCATTTACGGCTATGTGAATAATCCGGAAGATCACGTCGACACAACCATGTATTCCAGCCTCAACCATTACATTGATACCATCACCAAAGCCGTTGATGATGGCCGTCTATACTCGCCGATGGAATTTTACGGGCCGGTTCGCTTTCGGGGGCAAGGCAACTTAAAGGATTATCGGACAAAAGGTGTTTCTTACCTTGAACTACGGATCCTTGACAATACTCCCTTCACGCCCAACGGTATCAGCCGCCATGCAATGTATTTTCTCAAATTTTTCTTGATGTATATGCTAGTGACGCCGGTTGACCCGACTAACCTGAAACAAGATCTTGCCCAGTCATTTGATGATAATAATCAAGTTGCCCTGGAAGCGCCTGACCAACCAACTTTCAAAATGGCTGAAGGCATCAAAATATTTGATGAGCTACTTGCCATGGCTAAATCTTTGCACGCCCACTCTGAACAATTACAGGCATTGGATGATTTCAGTGAAGTGATTACCCACCCGGAACTCACGGCGTCAGCAATGCTCCTGCCCCATATTAAGGACCATAGTTTAATGGCATTTGGTGTGAACATCGCGAAGAAATGGAAAGCTTTGCGGCTGAACAATCCCACGCTGTTACCTGCCATGGCCAATCTAACCGTAGCCACTCAACGTTTAATCTTTCATGCCATTCGCTTGGGGATCAGATACTACATGGTCCGAGATGAAGATGGCGAAGAACTATTAATGTTGACATACGATAACGTCACCCAAGTGGTTTATTCTAACAAAATTGGTGACCAAGATCCGGTGAAATATTTATACGACTTATTCCCGGAAATTGAAAAAGTGGCATTTGAAGCAAAGTAATCGATAAGATTGGGACGAAAGGCGATTTGATCCCAGAAAATGACCGAGGCCGAGACATCTATTAAATTTCAATTGATGATCATTCATTTAGATCACCCTAGCCACTTGGATAAAAGCTGCGCCAAACGGCTGATCCCGGCCATTTAACGGTTCTACAATATCTGTTGTTGGTAATAGATTTTATCTATTACTGATGACAGATTTTTTGTTTCTCGTTAGAATAA
>NZ_JAUCAP010000025.1:0-33492 GCF_030361045.1 Lentilactobacillus sp. TOM.63 | reverse complement strand
TGGCTCTGCGCGCCTATTCTTTGAGAAGCACCCGGAAGTAAAAGCCCAAAAGTTTTGGGGTGGCCATTTATGGTCACGCAGCTACTACATGAGCAGGGAAGTTGTTGAACACTATATCGATAATCAACGCTGATAACACCTTTTGGTGTTAGTTTGTGCATTCATCTACCTGGTTAAAATCAGGAGATTTCTGCGAATCCTTTCATTAAAATTTTTACGAAGGAACGTCCCGGCTTGGAAAAGCAGATTGCATACTACGACCAACAATTTGATTACGCAACCGCAATCATTGACCTTCGTAAGTCGCTCAATTTAACCCAGCAGCAATTGGCAGACCGAATCGGGGTTCCTCAACCAACGATTGCTCGTTGGGAAACTGGTAATGGCAATATCACAATGAAAAACATGGAAAAAATTGCCCATGCGGCCAACAAAAAATTAATCATTGGCTTTGCTTAGTCATTTTGCTATTCTTATCGTTTCTTTCATATACGACATATAGTGTAAGATATCAAAATATGTCGTATATGAAAAATCCAATCACTATTTTGATCGCCAATTAGTGAGACCGGGACATTCAAATTCCGGGTCTCGCTTTTTTATTACGTAAAAAGGGCCAACCACTTCGAAAAAATTGGTCAACCCTTTTGTTAATTCTTTAAATTGAGATAAATGATTTTATCTTGCCTATAGACCAACAGCGCCAACGTGACTGGTGCTAGTCGCTCACTAGCCCAAATATGGATTGTCCGGTACTCTCACCAGATCATCAGCAACTAATCGTTCAGCAATCTGAACAGCATTCCAGGCAGCACCTTTTAACAAGTTGTCAGAAACAACCCACATGTTGAAGGCCCCTTCGTTTTCATAATCAGGGCGAACCCGGCCAACAAACGTTTCCCGTTTACCCTCAGCATTAATTGACTGTGGGTAGATTTGGTGAGCCGTGTCATCTTGTAAGACAACGCCATCAGCTTGGGCCATCGCATCCTTAATCTGATCAGTCGTTGCACTCTTGTCGGCAACCTCAATGTAGACTGATTCCCCATGAGCAATTCGGATTGGCACTCGGACACAAGTTGCTGTTACCTTGATGTCCTTGGCATCCATGTCGTCCAACATGATCTTCTTAGTTTCGTGGATCATCTTCCACTCTTCATGAGTGTAATAGCCATCTTGTTCGAAGACATCAATTTGAGGTAAGAGGTTAAAGGCCATTTGGTAATGCTTTTTGTCACCCTTAGTTGGCAAAATCTTTGGATCAGTTGGTTCGCCGTTCAAGACTTGTTGAGATTCTTCCATCAACTCATTAAGGGCAGATTGACCCGCACCGGAAACGGCTTGATAAGTTGAAACGATAACTTGCTTCAAACCAAATTTCTTATAGATGGGTTCCAAACAAACCACCATCTGAATAGTTGAACAGTTGGGGTTTGAGATAATACCGCGATGATTGTATAGCGCTTTTTCGTTAACTTCAGGAATGACCAATGGCACTTCTTTTTCCATTCGGAAAGCACTGGTGTTATCAACGCACACTGCACCACGTTTAACAGCTTCTGGCAGGAACTTCTTAGAGGTTGAGCCACCTGCTGAAGACAGCACCAAATCAATCCCATTGAATGAGTCTGGGGTGGTCTCTTCGACGGTCACATCTTCGCCTTTGAATTGAAGCACCTTACCTGCGGAACGTGATGAAGCCAGTAACTTAACACTCTTTACAGGAATGGTTGATTGTTCCAACTGCTGGATCATCCGAGTTCCAACAGCACCAGTAGCACCTAAAATTGCAACGTTAAACTCTTTCATCATAAAACTCCTTTTCTATAGTGAGCGGAGCAAAGCGGTTAGGAAGCGGAGCATAAGTCTCCTCAAACTGAAATTCCCGATTTTGGAATTTTGGTTTAAGGTGCTTATGCGCAGCTTTCTGCTTTGCGCAGCTGTCCTAAATATAGTGAGCGGAGCCGGGCATTTAGAAATTGGAACATAAGTCTCCTTCGGCGAAAATTCCCGATTTTGGAATTTTTGCTGAAGGTGCTTATGTGGAGGTTTCTGCCCGGCGCAGCTGTCCTAATATAGTGAGATTAGAAACTGGAGCCTAAGTCTCCTCCCGCAAGAATCCCTGGTTTTGGGATTTTTGCGGGAGGTGCTTAGGCGGAAGTTTTTGCTTTGCGCAGCTATCCTATTCAGCTAATTCTAACAAATATTGATTCATGCGATCCATTGCCAACTTGATATCTTCATCAGCGGCTGCATATGACATTCGAATCCAACCTTCACCTCCAGGGCCAAATGCTGAACCTGGGGTCACGCCAACCTTAGCTTCCTTTGCCAATTTAGTCGCAAATTCCACTGACGTTTCGTTTATTGTACCAGGAATTTTGGCAAAGATGTAAAATGCGCCTTGAGGAAAGGCAATTTGCATCCCCATTTGCTTCAATCGATCCGCGATGTAGTCCCGCCGCTTCTCATAAGTAGCCCGCATTGGGATTGGATCATCCAAACCATTTTTCAAAGCTTCCGCAGCTGCATACTGAGCAGGATTGGAAGGGGCGGTGACAACAAATGCATGCATCTTGGAAGCATTGGTAATAAAGTCCTTGGGAGCGGCTAAATAACCGATTCGATATCCGGTCATCGCATGGGACTTGGACAAGCCATTGATCAAAATCGTTTGCTCAGGAATCATGCTGGCAATTGAGTGATGCTCAACCCCATAAGTCAGTTCACAGTAGATTTCATCGGCCAAAACATACATCTTGTGCTGAGAAATAATGTCTGCCAACGCCTTCAATTGGGCCTCAGAATATTCAACGCCGGTTGGATTGGTTGGATAATTTAAAATAATTGCTTTAACCTGATCGCCGTTCTCATCGAGAGCTGCCTGCAGTTTCTCAGGGGTTAGGACAAAACCATCGTCAGAAGTATCAATTGGAATCAATTCTGCGCCAGCGACTTTGATGATTGGGAAATACAACGCAAATGCTGGGGTTGGGACAATCACCTTATCACCAGGATTCAAAATCGTGGTTAGGGCTGAGTAAATTGCTTCCGTTGCACCAACCGTGACGATTACTTCCGATTCCGGATCGTAATAAACGCCAGTCCGCTTTTGAAGATAATTGCTGATACCTTCACGCAATTCAATAATTCCCTTTTGGGCTGAATAATGTGATTTATTCTCCTTGATACTTTCAATCGCAGCTTGCTTGGCATGTTCCGGCACGTCGAAGTCCGGTTCACCAATCGTCAATTTCACAATCCCAGGAACTGATGAAATCTCCTGATCAAATTCTCGAATTCCTGAAGGGGCAACTGACGCAACGTTCTTGTTAACAATCCCTGAAATTTTGCTATCTAACTGTGGCATTTTATCCTCCCGTTGTTGATATCTATTTTAACTCTGTTGTTGTTATAAAATGTTTTCCAATCCGAAAATGAGCTCCGTCGCTTTGGCCGCAAATGGGACCGCAATTTTAACCCCACTCATAAACGAACCACGGTCAAACGAGTCCTGTCTAATGGTTAAGGCCTCGCCTTTGCTGCCGAAAAGCACTTGCTCATGGGCAACGTAACCTGGCAGTCGAACCGAATGGATCTTGATGCCATGATAGTCACCACCACGAACACCCTTCAAAGTTTCCTCTGATGCTGGTGCTGGCTTGTCACCACGGACTTCACTGATCATTTGAGCAGTGGAAAGTGCCGTTCCTGATGGGGCATCCAATTTGTCTTCGTGATGCATTTCAATGATTTCTGCATCCGGCATGTACTTCGCAGCTTCCTTAGCAAATTTCATCAACAACACTGCGGAAATCCCAAAGTTCGGTGCAATCATGCCACCAACCTGTCTTTCAGCTGCAAGCTTCTGTAACGTCTTAACTTGGTCTTCACTCAGACCTGAAGTTCCAACAACTGGATGAATGCCATGTTCAATCGCAAATTTGGTATTCTCAAATGCAGCCGCCGGAACCGTAAAGTCGATCCAGACATCCGCATCAGTTTGAATATCATCTAATTGACTGAAGACTTTCACATTGTCACTCAACCCCATCCCTTGCAGATGGTTCCTATCAATTTCGGGATTATAGGCGCCAACCAATTCAAAATCGTCAGTCTCATTGACCATTTGAACCGTCTTTTGACCCATTGAACCCGTAAATCCAGCTACTAGAACTTTGATCATCGGAAAAACTCCTTTTTAACCATTATTTTTTCAATTTAAACCCGTGCTTTATCAAACGGAATGTCTGACAATTGGGCAACCCCAAGGGCAGTGGCCAATTTGGCCTCTTCCTCGTCGTTTAACGAGAGAATCGGCAAACGGCAATCCCCGACGCCATACCCGTTGGCGTTTAATACAGCCTTAACTGGAGATGGTGATGGGTACATGAACAATGCCGCCATTTTAGGGGTGAGATCACGCATCAATTTGCCCGCTGCGTCAACGTTTCCTGAAGCCAAGTCATCGTACATTTCACGCATTTCACTACCATAGATATGGCTGGCAACGGAAATGACCCCGTTAGCACCCACTGTTTTAGCGAATAATGCCTGGGCATCTTCACCTGTGTAAACGTTAAATCCTTGGGCAACGTTTTGAACCAAGTACTCCAAGTCTGCCATTGACCCACACTGCTTAACACCAGCAATGTTTGGGTTCGAAGATAAGGCCACGATGGTATCGGTTGTCATTGTCACGCCAGTTCGGCCAGGAATATTGTACATAATAATCGGAACAGCAGATTGAGCTGCAACCGTTGTAAAATGCGCAACCATCCCCCGTTGGTTCGGCTTGTTATAGTATGGCACAACTACCAGAGCGTAATCAATACCGGGTATCTGGCTAACTTCAGCGGTAAATTCAGTCGTTTGGCGGGTATTATTACTTCCCGTTCCGGCGATGATCGTTCCTCTACCAGCCACAATCTTGGCAAATCGGGTATAGAGTTCGATTTTTTCATCATGGCTCAAAGTTGGCGTCTCGCCAGTAGTGCCACCGATGACAAATCCTTTACTGCCAGTTTCAATACAATGATTGGTGAGTCGTTCGAGGGCATCAAAATTGATTGTCCCATCGTCCCCAAATGGCGTGATAATTGCTGTCATAATATCTGCATTAATCATAAGAACCCCTACTTTCTTAATTGACCTTGATCTTCATCGATTACTCATTCATCCTGTAATTCAAGAATCTGATAATTGACCCAACACCCTTTGAAATTGACGACTCCTTCGGGTTCAAGGTCGCTGAATGCAGTTGAGAGTCATCATCGACTCCCAGCCAAAACATGGTACCCGGGATCTTCGAAAGCAGATAGCCAAAGTCTTCGCCGGTCATGGCCGGTTCGGTCTCAACGAATTCTGTTTTCGGGTCCTGTTTAGCAAATGCTATGAAACGTCTGGTTAATTCGTCGTTATTCTCGACTGGTAAATAGCCACCTTGATTAAATTGAATATCTACCTTGGCACCATAACTAGTGGCAACCCCATCAGCAACTTGCTGTAGTCGATCGACAATGTGCTCGATCATCTTCTGAGTGAGCCCCCGGATCGTCCCTTCGATTCGGGCTTGACCGGCAATCACATTTCGGATCGTGCCGGCGTCCAATTTGCCAAAGGTGATCACGCCACCCTCAATTGGATTAACGCTTCTGGAAACAATTGTCTGCACTTGGTTAACGAACTGGGCTGCCGCAACCACCATATCGTTAGCATCTTGCGGATAAGCCGCGTGCCCGCTTTTACCGATCAGATCAACGTTCACTTCAGTGGTCCCGGCAAATAACGTTCCCATCCGACAGCCAATCGCGCCAGCCGGTAAATCAGGATTGTCATGCAAACCATAAAATTCATCTGGCCGCCATTTTCCTTCAAATGCGCCTAATTCATAAGCAACCTTACCGCCATTTTCACTTTCTTCAGCGGGTTGGAAGAAGAAGATCATGTTATCCTTTGGCTGATGTTCCGTGAAGTAGTTGAGAACCCCAAGGGCCACCGTCATGTGAATGTCGTGCCCACAAGCATGCATCACACCGGGATTTTTGGAAGCGAACGGTAATCCTGTAGCTTCGGTCACCGGCAAGGCATCGATATCAGTTCGATAACCAATTGTCCGCTGAGGATCACTGCCATTCACATAAACCAGCAAAGCAGTCGGTAAGGATTTAACCTCTCTAATTTCAATATACTGTTGATTGAACTTTTTGATCGTCGTCAGCAGATAACCGTGAGTGGTAAACTCGTGCATTGCCAACTCTGGATGTTCATGTAAATGGCGGCGAATATCAATTAATGCTTCCTGAGTGATTTGAGCCATTTAATCACAGCTTTCTTAAATCGTCTTCCAAACCCGTTTCAGATGTTGTCTTATCGTCAACATCTTTGATTTTACGGGCAGGGACACCGGCAACGACTGTACGGGGAGCAACGTCTTTGGTTACAATTGCGCCGGCAGCAACCACCGCACCTTCACCAACGTGGACGCCTTCAATGACAACCGCGTTAGCGCCAATCAACACATTATCGTCGATTTGGACTGGTGTTGCCGAGGCGGGTTCAACCACCCCGGCAAGCACCGCGCCGGCACCAATATGCGAATGTTTCCCAACAATGGCTCGGCCACCCATGACAACGCCCATGTCGATCATGCTGTCATCGCCAATTTCCGCGCCGATATTGATAATGGCGCCCATCATCACAACAGCGTTATTGCCGATGGTGACGTGATCTCGGATAATCGCACCTGGTTCAATCCGGGCATTAATATCTTTAACATCTAATAATGGAACAGCGGAATTTCTGGAATTTGCTTCGATTTCATAGTCATCGATTGCTGATTTGTTTTTCTTCAAGAAATGTTTGACGTCTTTCCAATCACCAAACAAGGTAGCCGTGTGCTTTTCCGCGAAGGCCTTGATCGTTTTTGGAAATTTGATGTCCTTGATTGATCCCTCGAGATAGACCTTGACGGGCGTCTTCTTTTCAGCATTACCAATAAAATCGATGATTTCTCGTGCGCTTAATTGATCCATTATGATTCTCCTTCGAGTTATTTCCTATTGTAGTGGTTGATCGAGTGATACTAAATCTGCAAATGTTTCTCGTTTAATTGCTAACTGGGACTTGCCATTTTCGACAAATACCACAGCCGGCCTTGGATTACGATTATAGTTTGACGCCATTGCGTAGCCGTAAGCCCCAGTTGCCAGCATTGCCAGCACGTCTCCCGGCTTAGTTGCGGGTAAAGCCTGCTTTTGGATCAAGATGTCGCCTGATTCACAATACTTGCCGGCAACCCGAACCGTTTCTTTCATTGGTGCCTTGGGATTGTTAGCGAGGACTGCTTCATACTTGGCTTGGTATAAAGCGGGACGAATGTTGTCGCCCATACCACCATCTACCGTCACATACGAACGAATCCCGGGAACATCTTTACGGCTGCCAACTGTGTACAGATTATAACCTGCCGGGCCAGCAATTGAACGACCGGGTTCGATCCAAACGGCTGGCATTGGTAAGGATAGTTCACCAACTCGTTTCTTGATCGCCTTGACAATCGCGTCCACGAACATCTCAGGGGCAATCGGATCGTCTTCTTCAGTGTAGCGAATCCCAAAACCACCACCGACGTTAACCACTTTGGCTTCGTACCCAACTTCTTGATGCCATTGACCTAATGTATCGATCAATTTAGTGGCCGCCATTTCAAAGCCCTTGACTTCAAAAATCTGAGAACCAATGTGGCAGTGAATGCCAAGCATGTTCATCCGTTTGTCTGCCAGCACTAAGTCCAGTGCTTTTCTGGCCTGACCACTTTGAAGATCAAATCCAAATTTACTATCTACCTGGCCGGTTTGATCATATTCATGGGTATGAGCGGAAATTCCGGGCGTCACCCGTAACATCACATTGATGCTGGCGTCTTTTTCCTCTAAAATCTGCTTCAATAAGTCAATTTCATGGAAGTTATCCAAGATGATGACCCCGATTTGGTGATCAACAGCCATTTCCAACTCATCAACCGATTTGTCATTGCCGTGAAAACTGACATGATCCATTGGAAAGCCTGCTTTAATCGCGGTGTACAACTCACCGCCAGAAACAACATCGATGTGCGCATTTTCTTGATTCACCAATTGAAACATGGCGATGCAGGCAAAAGCTTTGCTGGCGTAACTGACGGCATAATCAACTCCGTTATCGTTAAAGACCTTTTGGAAATGATGAATCTGATCTCTAATTGCCTTAACATCATAGACAACCAATGGTGTTTTATATTGTTTGACCAGATCAAGGCTGTCGACACCGCCGATTTCTAGATGGCCTGATTGATTGACTGATAACTGATCGAGCTGATTACTCATGTTGGGTTCCTCCAAATGTTTGTAGTTGATGGACTGTTAATTTTGATTCAATGTTTTTGATTCATATAAGACGCATAGGCATGGACTCTGTTATGGAATGCCATTACTCCGTTAGGCAGAAGATTACGCATAAGCGGCCTCTGCTTGGCATCATGGATGAAACGTGTTCCACCAAGCAGCGATCTGCACGTAGGCACCTTTCTACTTGGCGTCATAGATGAAATGTGTTCCACCAAGCAGGAATCTCCACATAAGCACCTTTAGGAAAAATTCCAAGCCCAGGAATTTTTCCTAAAGGCGTCTTATGCTGCGATTCCTAACCGCTTGGTTCCACACTCTACAAAAAAAGTCCCTTCATTCGGCGCTAGCCAAACAAAGAGACTCAGAATTTTATAGTCGCAATAATATTCTTTATCAATTGTCGTTAGCGCCCCGCCACGGCGTACCATGGCGACAGTCCAAAGCCTCTTAAGCTGAGTCCCAGCGCGCCAAAGGCTACCTCCCTTGGTGCTTCGGCAACCGCCCCTTTTGCCAGCTTCAAAGTCCAAGTAGGAACTCCACTGGTTACTGATGTTGGTCGCAACCTCTAATGATTTAATTGACATAATTCTATAATGTTTCTCATAAAGTGTCAACTGTTTGTGGAAATTTATGCAAGATAGTGTGTGAATACTAGATGTACAGATAGAATTGAGAAAGTTAAATTGTAATACTGCACAAAATTTTTTATTGGTTTGGGGGATGGGTTGGTGGTTGGGTTGTTTTTTACGTAGATTAGGACCGCTCCGCAAAGCAGAAGTCTGCACCTAAGCTAACCCAATCAAAAATCCCAAGCCCGGGGATTTCCGATTGGGTTAACTTAGGATCCGACTTCTAACCGCTTTGCTCCGCTCACTCTCACTCTTGCAAATTCATTCAAAAATGCTAGAATTCGTTTTAACGATTTCTAATCGAATTGTTAATTGATGGGAACATCCAGGGAGTGGAAATTAATGAAAGTTGTCAAGTTTGGGGGCAGTTCTCTTGCGGACGCCGCCCACGTTGAAAAAGTCGTTCAGATTGTGCAAGCCGATCCAGATCGCAAGGTTGTGGTTACTTCTGCACCCGGCAAACGTTTTGCTGGTGACATCAAGGTAACCGATCTGCTCATCAAATATGCCAATGCCACTTTGGCAGGCGATACCGATCCAAAGTATGTTGCTGATATTTTCACTCGTTATGAAGAAATTGGCCAAGGATTCAATGTTCCTGAAGCTGTATTAGCTGACATTAAGGCCAAATTAGAGTCGCTACCAAAACAATCCTATCCAAATGATGATTATTTGATGGCGGCTTTTAAAGCTCATGGTGAGCGATTAAATGCTGAGCTTTTTGCGGCCTGCCTCACTCAATCAGGAACCAAAGCCCGTTTCGTTGACCCTAAGGAAGCCGGTATTTTACTCAGCGATGATCCGAACCAAGCGTCTGTGCTGGAAGAAACCTATGATAACCTCAAAAAAATTAAAGTTGGTGATGAAAAGCTCGTCTTTCCTGGATTCTTCGGCTTCACTAAAAATGGTTACATTGCAACCTTTGCCCGGGGTGGATCTGATATTACCGGTTCAATCCTCGCCCGCGGTCTGAATGCTACTCTATATGAGAACTTCACCGATGTCGATGCCATTTTTGCTGCTAACCCTAAGATCGTTGATCATCCACTGCCAATCACCAAGATGACTTTCCGCGAAATGCGAGAACTCTCTTATGCCGGCTTTTCGGTGTTCAATGACGAGGCCATCATTCCGGCTATCCAGGGTCAAGTTCCAATCAATGTCAAAAACACCAATAACCCTGACCTGCCGGGAACACTAATTGTCCCTGAAAAAGATGTCACCCCAACCCGACCGGTAACTGGAATTGCCGGTTCAAATCGCTTTGCGGCTCTCTACTTGCATCGTTACTTGCTGAACAAACAAGTTGGGTTTACGCTCAAAATTTTGAACATTTTATACAAGTATGGCGTATCATACGAACATATGCCCTCCGGAATTGATGACCTCACCATTATTTTCGACCGTAATCAGCTGGATACCGACACCATTCACAAGATGTGTGCCGATATTCAGAAGACGCTCAATCCTGATACTTTGGAATGGATTGACGATTATGCGATCATTATGGTTGTCGGTGAGGGAATGCGTGCTAAAATTGGTACTATTGAGAACATTATTCGTCCCCTCGCTGAACATGGCATCGCCGTCCACATGATTAACCAAGGTGCATCCCGAATTTCAATCATGTTGGGGACTCGCGAATCGGATGCCGATGATACTGTCAAATATATTTACCAGCACTTCTTTAGTAATACGAAATTAAAGGTTTAACAAATCAGTTTCATAATTGGAGGAACACATGATGGTGCAGTTATTAAAAGTCCACGGATCCCAAAACCAATTTTTCATTCTTGATCAAACGCAATTAAAAAATAAGCTTTCCGATCAGGAACGAGTTGACTTGGCAAAACACATCACGGATGAAAAAGCCGGTCTTCTGAATGGCGCCGATGGCTTATTAGTGATCGACAGTTCAGATCATGATGGTGCGCTTGGCAGCATGGAAGTCATCAACACGGATGGTAGTATCGCTTCAATGTGTGGCAACGGCTTAAGAACCGTTTCCCGCTACTTGTCAGAAAAATATGGCAAGGATGAGTTCAAGGTTCAGACCCAGGATAGTGACCTTGATGTTCATAAAGAAGCTGACCTCGCGGCTGGTGTACCAACCTTTAGTGTTGAAATTTCACCCATTTCTTTCAACAAGGAATCCCTGCCATTTGATAACTTTGGCGTGGACAAAATCATTGACCAACCAATTCCTGAATTTGGGGTTGGCGTTCATTTTACGGCCTTAGCAGTTCCAAATCCCCACTTGATTGGCTTTGGCAACTTCAAAACAATGAAGCCTGATGGCCTGAGAGTGTTAGGTTCCATGCTCAATCATAAGAACAAGTATTTCCCAGATGGTGTGAACGTCAGTTTCGCGGAAGTTGAAGGGCCAAACACCCTCTTTGTTCAAACTTTCGAACGCGGGGTCGGCATGACCAACGCCTGCGGAACTGGGATGTCAGCTGCCAGTTTGGCCTTTTGCTTGAACAAGCCCGGCATGGCTGAATTTGAAAAGACCATTACCGTTTATAATCCAGGTGGCATGGTCAAGACCCGTGTTCATAATAACGATGGCGACTACACCATTGATTTGATTGGTAACGCCACCTTCACTCACACTGTTGATATCGATGAAGCCGCTCTTCATGCAAATGACTTGAGTGATGCTGAAGTTGAGGAAACCAACGAACAGGATGCTTACGATCAATTCGTAGGCGCACTCGATAACGGCCGATTCTAAACATTAAAACAAGCCTAAGATAGGGTACAGTTCAATCCAAATGAAAAAGACAAATCTTCCAATATTTTCTGTGGAAGATTTGTCCTTTTTTGTTATGCCCCAGGAGTTGTCCGCTCGTTCTGCCACACTTCAGCAATTAATTGGTTAGCCATCACCTTACAAATCAATTCAATCAACTGGTCCTGCATGTATTTGGTTGCGTCAAAGGTAACCGCATGGCCATTAATCTTAGTCAGGGTCATCCCCTTTGTTTCAATGGCAATCTGATACTTGGCAAACGTGGTCACAATTTCCTGCAGCTTTTTTTCATTCATCAATTTACTGGCCTCCCAACTTCAATTTTAGCCGCCATTCATCTTGACGAACTTGGTTGTCAGTTAAGCGCAGATCCATGTATGGAGTCACCGATAATAAGAAATCCTTCACCTGTTCATAGTGAGCCTTGCTGGAAAAATAATGATTGGCTTTCCGCTGTGACAACTTATCAATTTTAGCCTGTAAGTCCTTCAAATAGGCTTCAACCAACTGAATGGTATTTTCTCGAATACTGGCCACGTAAGCAATCTTTTCGTCCTTAGGATCTTCAATTTCCAATTCTTCAACTAAGTGAAAATTGTTAAGTTGGTCAGCATCGGCATTCAATAAGTCAATCTCGTGATTCAAGACAGCCGCTTTGAAGCCTTCAAGATCAGTTTTATCCAGATAGGCTGGCAGCTCATGACCATTCACCTTTACCAACAATTGTGCCTTTCGGGTAATCCCGGCGCCAAATTTGATATGGATCACAAAATTCTTTTTCCCAATATAATTGACATTATCCAAAATAAGCTGGGGATTATTGGTCACAACCATCCCCAAAGCAAAGTATCGGGCGTGTTTAGTTTTCAATAATTGACCAAATTTCGGTTCCATCACTGCCTCCGATTTCGTTGGATTCAATGTTTTAATTGTATAACGTCAAATTTCGACTGTATAGTGTTTTTAGTTTGTTCAGCTATTGTATAATGTAGGGCAGTGAAAAATCGAAAGGAGGGGCAACATGACTGTTCATCAAATTGGCATTCGCGAGCTAGTTGAATTTTTACTGCGAACCGGCGACTTGAGTCCTGTCATCAGCAGTGAAAACACCCCTCAGGAAGGCAGTCGGATTCACCGAAAAATCCAGCGGAGTCGACCAAGCACCTACAACGCTGAAGTCGCCCTTAAAACTTCATTTGATTATCAAAATGATGAGTATGTCATCAATGGGCGAGCGGATGGGATCGATACCAAACATGACCAGATCTTGATTGAAGAAATCAAAACGTCCGATCTCGAATACACAGCAATCCCGCAGTCCACCCTCGATCTTTATTGGGGACAAGTGAAAGTGTACGCCTATATCGTCCTTCAGGATCAAGATCTGGCGTCGCTCACCATGCAGCTGACGTATATCCAAACTCCAGATGAAATCATCACCACCAAGCAGCAAGTCATCACGAAAGATGAGGCCAATCAATTTTTTACTGACCTCATCACCGAATACAAAGAGTGGCTCAAGTTGCGCCGTGAACTTGACGAGCGCCGAATTTTTTCAGCTAAACAACTCAAATTTCCATTTGCCAACTATCGTCCCGGCCAACATCAACTCGCAACCAATGTCTATAAGACGATCATGCTGGAAAAGCACTTATTTGTTGAAGCGCCGACTGGAACTGGTAAGACCATTTCAACCCTCTTTCCAGCCATTAAATCAATGGGCGAGGAATTGATTAGGCGGGTCTTCTATTTCACCGCCAAGCAAAGCACGCGCCACGTTGTAGAAGATACTATTTCAATCATGAGTAAAAAAGGGCTAACCCTCAAAAGCATCACCCTCACGGCCAAAGACAAGATCACCTTCCCGGCAGAAAAGGATGTTGCCCCCGAAGAGAATCCTTACATGGTGGGCTACTATGATCGGGTTCGTCCCGCCATTAAAGACCTCATCCAAAACGAGAATCAAATCACCAAAGAAACGATTCAAAAATATGCTGAAAAGCACAAGGTTGACCCGTTTGAATATTCACTGGATGTCAGCCTATTTTGTGATGTGATCATCTGCGACTACAACTACCTGTTCGATCCCCAAGTCCACTTACAGCGATTCTTTTCGGTTCCCGATAAAGACAACTGTTTTCTGATCGATGAAGTCCATAACCTGGTCCAACGATCAAGAGAAATGTACTCAGCCACCTTGGAGTCAACCCCGATTGACCCCTTAATCAAGCTGTTATCACGTAAAAAAGCTGCGAACGCCAAATTAATTAGCAAGCTCAAATCACTGAAGCGCTCATTCAAACGTTATAGTAAGGATGCTGCAGCAACCGTTGATCACCAGCTTGCCCAGCTTGAACCACTAACGAATTTCAACACTACCCTCGGTGATTTGATTGAGGTTACTCATCAATGGTTAGCTACTCAACCGCCGAGTGACACGGTTGATGCGGTGATTGACTATTACTTCGCCTGTCGCAGTTATTATTTGATGGTGCAATTTTATGACGAAACTTACCGTACCAGAATAATCGTCAACGGTAATCGAATCGTTTTCCGTCAGTTTTGTTTGGACCCCAGCGAGCACCTCAAGGAAAGCTTGGACTTAGGGCGGGCAGCGATTCTCTTTTCAGCAACCCTCAGCCCAATTAACTATTATCAACAAGTTCTGGGAAATGAAGAAGAGAGCTTGTGCATGATTTCCAATTCTTCATTTCCACAAAAAAATTCTCAGGTCATTATCGCCAATAACATCAACACCCTCTACGCCAACCGGCAAAATAGTATCGAGCCAATTTGTGAGACCATTTTGACCATGATTTCGGCAAAAGCTGGCCATTACATGGTCTTCTTTCCGTCCACCACTTACATGAACTTAGTCCTCAACCGCTTTGTGGAACGTTACCCGGACGTGACCGTTGTCAATCAGCGCCCTGATATGGATAACGCCGACCGACAAGAATTTCTGGATGAATTTCGCAGCCCCGATGGTCAAACCAAAGTCGGGTTTGCCCTTCTTGGCGGGATTTTTTCTGAAGGAATCGACTTGAAATACGACGCGTTAATTGGTGTCGGTATCGTGAGCGTGGGTTTGCCTGGCATGAATGAAGAATCTGACTTGATCAGGGATTATTTTGATCAACTCAATGGTCAGGGATTTTCATTTGCCTACCAACTTCCGGGATTTAACAACGTCAGCCAGGCAGCCGGCCGGGTCATTCGCACTAACGACGACAAAGGCGTGATCGTGCTGATGGATCGGCGATTTAATCAAACCCGTTATCGCCAAATTTTTCCGCAGAACTGGCAAAATATTCAAGTTTCAAATAATGACCGTCAGCTGAATCATTTATTGGGACAATTTTGGAAGAATGGCAATGTTTGAGAACGAGTCGCTTTCTGGACACACTCACTCTGGTTCCCATTCACAATTGGGTGTATACTAATATCGCTATTTGTAATTGGACTATGCCAGGAGGGGTTATATTGAAATTAGCAATGTATGAAGATAAGCCAACATTGGTGGCTCTCCAAAATAATCAATTCTGGGGAGTCCCAGTTGATGGCTACAACTCAATCGACGACATTTTAAACGATTGGCAGGGATTCGTATCCAAAGTTCTGATTGATGTCAGTGACGAAAAAATCATTAACAACGATGATTCCAAGGCACTTGATCCATCTCAGTTTGAGTTACCCGTTCAACATCCCCGTCAAATTCCAGCAATCGGCTTCAATTATCTTGATCACATGAAAGAAATGGCAACTGCCAAGCCTAAGGCCCCCAACGTCTTTAACAAATTTGTCAGTTCCTTGGCGGGTCCGCAGAACGCCATTCACTTGAGCAGCGATACCGTGGACTGGGAAACCGAATTAGTAGTTGTCATTGGCCGCGGTGGCCGCAACATCAGCCGTGAAGACGCCGAAGATGCGATTGCCGGCTACATGGTCGGCCAAGACCTTTCCGATCGGCAGATGCAGTCAATTGACGGTGCCGGCACTCAATTTGATCTCAGCAAGTCATTTAAGCACTATTCACCAGTTGGCCCTTACATAAGCACAATCGCCGATACCGATGACATTGTTTCCAAGCAAGTTGTTACCAAGGTCAATGGTGAAATCGTCCAACAGGCAACCATTGACCAGATGATCTTCGATATTCAGACGCTTGTATCCTATATTTCCGGCGTCATTGACCTGTATCCTGGTGATCTCATCTTCACTGGAACTCCTAGTGGAACCGGAGTTGGTCGGGATCCACAAGTATTCTTGAAATCTGGCGATATCATTACCAGTGAAATTGATGGCTTGGGAGCTATTTCAACGAAAGTTAATTAACGAGTTAAATACAAAAATTCCGGGAGAAGTTGTCTCTCGGAATTTTTTGATTGGTCTGTTGATGTTTAATGCAAGGGGCTTGGCGGCGGGGATCACCCGGGTCTCGTCACACTCTTCGCAACACACTAACCCCTTCCGGTACCGCAAAGTCCTTTTGGAGCATGGTTAATTTGCCAGATTCTGCATCTCTGGCATATAATGTGGCATTGTCAGAATTTTGATTTAAACAAATCACAAATGACTCGTCATCGCTCAAGTTGAAATCTCGTGGGAAATCGCCTTCCGTTGAGATTCGTTGGATTAATTTCAGGTCACCTTTTTCATCTGAACTGAATACGGCGATCGTATTATTGCCACGGTTGGAGACATACACAAATTTGCCATCGCTGGATTGTCTAACGGCAGCTGCGCCATTATGTTCCGTCCAGTCATCTGGAATGGTTGATAAAATATTTCTCAGTGACAGCTGACCGTTCTTGGCATCATAATCCAAGACGGCAATATTACTGCTCAATTCACCTACCAGATAGGCCACGTGCTTTTTCTCATCGAAAGTGATGTGACGAGGGCCATAACCGTCCTCCATCTGTAATTCACTGACCGGCGTTAACTTACCAGCCTCACTTACGTCATAAATAAAGACCTTGTCAATCCCCAGGTCAACGACAACGACCCGATTATCCGGAGTCAAGTCGATATAATGTGGATGAGGGCCATCCTGCTGTTCCTTTCTGAAGCCAAGGGTTCCCTTATCCATAATTCGATCAGCCAAAGAAATTGACCCATCGTCGGCAATTTTATACGTACTGATAATGCCAGCGTGGTAATTAGCTGTGAAGACTAATTTACGAGCATCATCTACCGCGATATAAGCTGGCGAGGTTTCTTGATCGTGAATTCCGGCAATTGGGGCCAGCGGATAATTATCGTTGGTGCCATCCCACTCATAAAAGCCACCGGTGACATTACCATTATTGTCATCTCTGACCTTAGTGATCGCATAGATGCGTTTTTGCTTAGATTCGGCGACATAGGTGGGATCAATGGCGCTGCCAACAAATTCCAAATTTTTTAGTTTTTGATTATCTGTATCCAATTCAAGTTGATAAACACCTTTACTGATTCTTCTGGTGTAGGTTCCAATTAAATATGTTTCAGTCAAAATGATACCTCCAGTGATTCAGTTTATATATTCATTATGCCACAGATAAAGCGCAACCAAAATACTTTGAAAGCTTTTTCACGAAAGGATCGTTCTACATGACTTCATTTGAAAAGTTTCATCCCGTCTTAACTGCCCACTACACGTTAGATTGGCTCACCCAAACACCCATTAAACAAGTCGACGCCCTTTTTAATCAGCCAGCAATTTCAACCACCAAAGCTGATCATCTGCCCACTCAAATTTTGGATACCGTTAAAAGTATCAACCGGGTCATGCAAAAAGTGATGAATGGCGCTGAATTGACTTGGGGGATCACCAACTCCGATTCCCAGCAGTTTATTGGAGTCATCACAATCTCTGGCTTTGAAACCACCGATCAAGTTGGCAATATCGACTTCATCATTGACCAATCAGCAATTAATTCTTCAAAGGAAGTCATTGAACGAACAGTGAAATTTGCCAGCGACCATTTTAATTTTTCAAGCATGCAGATTGAACTCGCCCAAAAAGATGATCAGATGATTCAGATTCTGGCAGGGCTTGGCTTTTCTCAGATATCCCCATTAACATTCACAACTCCACTGTAAGCAGCCAATCTGTCGCAATTGAGTCACTTATTATTTGTAACCAATTTGTAACTTCATAATGATTGAATAAATTGTCAAAACATATTAGAATGATTCTAAAGTAGTTAACGATTCTATTTCACGTCATTGTGTGAAGGAGGCCCACCATGCCCACTAATTCAACATTAAACCACTCACTTGGTCGCCTGAAGGAACAAGGCGTTCGGATCACACCACAGCGAGAAATTATTTTGGACTATTTGATCACCCACCATAATCACCCATCTGTCGATACAATTCGGGAAGGGATTGAATCTAAGCTTCCCAATTTAAGTGTTGCCACCATTTATAACACCCTGAAACTATTAGTGGATAAGGGCTTGGTGATTGAATTACCAAATAACGACGGTGGCATTCGCTACGACTTTTTTGGCTTTCCTCACTATCACGCGATCTGTGAAAATTGTGGAAAAATTATCGATATTTTCGACGATGAGTATCCAGATATCGTTAACCATGTCCGAGAAACAACCACAGCAAAGACTGGTTTCCTAATAACGGGAACTCAACTCGAAGTTTCCGGTATCTGCCCAGATTGCCAACGCAAACTCCATTTGGATAGCAGTTCTAAACAATAACCGGTTTGCTTTATTCACACAATTGTTACAAGCTAAACACACTGGTACATCAATGTTTTAATTGATTTTCACCCATTTTGTCAACAACTCTTAATATGATTGACAATAACAACGCCAAAGCCCGTGAGAACGCGTTAAATCGCGACTCATGGGCTTTTTGTCTGGTTGAAACTTCTTACCCAAATCGTTTATATTAACACTCGTAGCATTTAATCATGTAAATATTTAATATAAACAAGCCATTAAAACTTTTATTTTAAAACAGGCGACTATTAACAAACCATTATCAATTCTGAAGGGGAAATCATTTTGAAAAAGCAAACCATTTTAACTGCCGTTTGCTCGCTGTCATTTGCAGCACTCGGCCTATTTTCACTCAATGCCACGCCGGCCCATGCCAGCAGCGTCAACGGCTATATCGCCAGCAACAATATTGGCCATTCGAGCATCACGTCATCCATCTGGAGTGGCTTTCCCAAAAATAAATACCGCAACAACAAACCAGAAGGCGTTGTGGTTCACGAAACCGCAAACCCAAATTCAACCATTTATAATGAAATTGCGTATATGAAGCGCAACTATTCTGCTGCGTTTGTTCATACCTTTGTGGATGCCAGCCGAATTATTAACATTGCCAACACCAATTACTTGGCTTGGGGAGCGGGTTATCCCGCCAACGCCCGTTACGTTCAGTTTGAGCAGGTTCGCGTTCACAGTAAGTCAGCATTTGCTCACGAGATTGCAAATGCGGCCTACTATACCGCCTATATTTTGAACCAGTATGGCTTAACCCCAAACGATGCAGCTTATGATGGGAAAGGTACCGTCTGGTCACACGCCGGCGTTTCCAAATATCTTGGTGGCACCAATCATACCGATCCAACCAGCTACTACGCATCAATGGGGAAAACTTACTTTGGGGCCAGTTATACATTTGCCCAATTCTACCAATTGGTTAAGACAACTTACAATAACCTTCAAAGCAGCGGCTCAGCTCATGGGGCGATTACGTCGAGCGTGAAAAAATCATATGATCAAGTTTCGTATGCCAGTGCAGACTCACAAGCGTTATTAGGAGATAACTACGATTCATACAGGCTATACAATCATGTGAAAAATTCTCGGGCGACTATCAAAAAGTACTCGTGGTCCTCTGTCAAGCCGAAAGTTGGTAAGAAGGTCTATATTGATAACATTGGGACTAAAGATAATGGTCACGATTGGTACCGAATTCGTTTCTCATCGGATGCTGGGGCAACCAAATACTGGGTTTACGAAAAGGCCCTCAATTTGGAACAGTAACAGCCAATCAGTTGACAATGACGCATCAGTTAGGATATGATTACGGTGTTTTAGAAGACGAAGTAGTGCCCCTTAGAGAGGACCCCAATAGCTGAAAGGTGTCCGTTGTGCACGAATCCTATCTTCTTCATAATTTGTCTTAATCTGACACGGATCTTTCCGTTATAAAATCAAAAGTGTGAAGCCTAGCTTTGAATGAGAATGGTACCGCCCGCAATGGGTGTCTCAATTCAAGGCGGGCTTTTTTTATACAAAAATGGTGGTGAAAAAATGGGAACTAGAAAAATTAACGCAAATCGAATTGTCGTCAAAGTTGGAACGAGTAGCTTGATCCATCCAAATGGCGCCATTAATTTAGAAACCTTTGACCAGTTGGCCTATACCTTGAGTGCCCTCAATAACCAAGGAAAAGAATTGATTCTGGTTTCCTCTGGCGCAATGGGGGTTGGTCTTAATAAGATGCATCTCAAGCAGCGGCCAGCAGAAATTGGCGCTCAACAAGCACTATCAGCGATTGGGCAATCTGAATTGATGACCTTATTTACCCAACGGTTTGACCATTACCTGACAGATATCGCTCAAGTCCTGCTCACCCACGACATCTTCGACTATCCCAAGAGCAACAAGTTTGTTATGGACACATTCAATTGTTTGCTCAAGGACAATGTTGTCCCGGTTGTGAATGAAAATGACACTGTCGCAACCGATGAATTGGATCACCGGACAACCTTTGGTGATAATGACCAGTTGTCAGCAATCGTTGCCAGTCATATGAATGCCGATTTATTGATCGTCTTGTCAGACATCGACGGCTTTTATGACCAGAACCCCAAAAAGTTTACCGATGCGCATTTAATCAGTGAAGTTTCCAACGTTGCCGATGATGAGTTTACTGTTGCCGGCGGTAGTGGCAGTCGTTTCGGTACCGGTGGCATGCACACCAAGTTACTCGCCGCTCAACGCATGTTAGCTGAAGATCGGCAGATGGTGCTTGCTAACGGTAAAGACCCTCAGATCATTTTTGATATATTGGCTGGTAAACCCGTAGGAACCCTATTCTCAAAGGAGTGTGTTAACCATGAATGAGGAATTAATCCAAATAGGTCAAAATGCAAAGGCAGCTGCTTATAAATTGAATTTGTTAGATACCGTTACCAAGAACCAAATCTTGAACCAGTTTGCCGAATCCTTAGTTGCAAACACCGACGATATCCTGGCCGCAAACCAAAAGGACGTCAAAGATGCCAACGACATGCCGGCTAAATTTACTGACCGGCTTAAACTAACCGAACAACGCATCAAAGATATGGCAACCGGCTTACAACAAGTTGCTGCCCTTGCTGATCCGATCGGCAATATTGATAAGGGGTGGACCAACGATGCCGGCTTACTCATCGAAAAGCGGCGCGTGCCATTAGGTGTCGTTGCCATGATTTTTGAGGCCCGGCCAAACGTCACCGTTGACGCGTCTGCCCTCACCTTTAAAAGTGGCAACGCCGTTATTCTTCGAGGCGGTAAGGAAGCTTTGAACAGCAATCTCGCCCTCGCCAACGTTTTACGGGGTGTCCTTAAGAGAAATGGCCTGGATGAAAATGCAATCCAAATTTTACACGACACCAGCCATGCCACTGCCAATGATTTAATGCATCTCAATCAATACGTTGACGTGTTGATTCCCCGTGGCGGGGCGGGCCTCATTAATGCAGTTGTCAAAAATTCCACTGTCCCCGTCATCGAAACTGGGGCCGGCAACTGTCACATCTATGTTGATAAGGACGCCGAAGAACAAATGGCCATTGACATCATCGTGAACGCCAAGGTGCAACGTCCCTCTGTTTGTAACGCAGCTGAAAAATTGCTGATCCATCAAGACATTGCGGCCCAAATGCTGCCAGCCATCGCCCAAGCACTCTCCGATCATGGGGTTGAGTTGCGGGGTGATGACCGCAGCCGGGCAATCGTCCCTTCAATTCGACCAGCAACCGATGAAGACTGGTCAACTGAGTACAATGATTTGATCATGGCAATCAAAGTCGTTGACGATGAACAGGCTGCCATCGATCACATCAATACCTATTCCACTGGCCATTCAGAAGTCATCATTTCAGACAATTATCAAAGCGGTCAAGCGTTCTTGACCAAAATCGATTCAGCGTGCGTTTACGTCAATGCTTCGACCAGATTCACCGATGGCTTTGAGTTTGGATTTGGTGCCGAAATCGGCATCAGTACCCAGAAGTTGCATGCACGGGGCCCGATGGGATTAACTGAACTGACCACCACTAAGTATGTGATCCGTGGAAATGGCCAGGTTAGAAAATAATCTCAAGGATGGACATTAGTCAGCCAAGGGTTTATAAATGCAACTTAACTTTCCCGTCTTATATCGATAAAACTTGTGACAAACGGCTGATCCCGGCCATTTAAGCCAAATAAGCACTTCGAAATCAAAATCCGCAGCTTGGATTTTGGCTTCGAAGTGCTTATTTAGTTTACGATCATTTATTCATTGTTTTATCCTGAACTTTTTTCAACCGAAAGCTCATCATCCAAGTCGTAATTGGAATTGTCAGGACGACCCCAATCAGCGACACCACAATTGCAATCAGCTCAGCGGCGAACACCTTATCATTCAAGATTTCACCCAATGAGTAGTTCAAACCGTAGAACCAAATGAACAGCGCCAAGGAGCTACCGAAGAAGCCAAAGAACAGGGTGTTGACGGCCGTACCGATAATCTGCTTGCCGATAAAAACGCCATCAGCAAATAATTCACCACTTCGAATTTTATCATGCTGGGTCAAAATTTCATCCAGGCCTGAAGCGATCGCAATCGCGGCTTCGGCAATCGCACCAAGTGAACTCAAAATAGCTGTGGCAATTGCAATCTTGGTGAAGTCAATCCCAATGTAGGTCGACAGGCCCTCTAACTCCTCGCTGTCCTCCAGGCCGAACCCACCAACCTGCGCCCAATACTCGATTGGGATAATGATCACAATGAGGAGAATCAAGATGACACACGAAGCTTGAAATGCGGTGGTAGAGGCATTATCGCTGGCGCTACTCCAGAAGATCGTAATGGACAGCAGAATCACGCTGGCAACTACGGTCACAATAATCGGTGGCGTGTGAAAAGCAATCAGGACAATCGAGAAGAACAGGATTCCAAAATTGACCACCATACTTAGAAATGAAGTGACCCCCTGCTTGCCGCCAACAATCATCATTAAGACAAGCAAAACAATTCCCAGACATGTAATTGATCCCATCAGCGTTCATCCCCTTTGATCCACAAGCCAGCAAATAGACTGGATAAAATGACCGTCAAAACAATGCCAATGCCACTAATCAGACTAGAAGTCATCCCCAGTGACATGTTCATCGAAAACGAATATTGCCACGTATTGCCATTTTTCAAATATAACAACGTCATCGGCAATGTTTCCGCCATGAAAATGAAGAATAGGACGTTAATCAGCGGTCCCATGATCGATTTTCCAATCTGGCGGCCAGAATTGAACACCTGCATTTTAGAAAGTTCGGGCTTCTCAGTCTTCAAGGTCGCCAATGAGGCCACAATATCAGTGGCTTCATCCATGACGGCACCAAGGACCCCGATCAAAACCTCGGCGATAAAGAGTGGTTTCGGCAGCTGAGTTACATATTGCATCGATTCATAATAAACCCCTTTTTCATGGGTAATACCAAAGACCATTAACGTGATCAAAATGGTGATTGCGGTTGCCACCAACACCGCTGAGAGGGTCACCAACATTTTCCGACTCCACCCCATGACTAAAAACAGAGTGACAAAGCAGAAAATCACGGCAAGAATGCTAAAGATTAAAATCACGGCAGCCCCGTCATTATTGTGATCAATCATGATCGCAATCCAAAACAGAATGGTATTAATGACGATGCTGGAGATGACAGTCACCCCTTTCCATTTTAAGATGATAAACAACAGACTGATTGCCAAGGCAAACAGAAAGGCAATTGGCGCATCCCGCTTCAAATCTTTGACGGTTGCGTGAAGTTTGGGACTTGTATGGAGAGTGATAAACAGTTTCTGTCCCTTTACGTAATGATGATCCATTGCGTGGGCGTCTGAATAAGCGTTATCAATCGTCAGCCGATGACCAGCATATTTACCATTCACGATCTTGCCGTAAAGCGTCTGCTGATGATAATGATCAACGTTTTGAAACTCATCAGTCATTTTGGATGTCTTGCCCGATTCCACCTTGGTCACTTCAAAAATCGGCTGGGAATATAAGGCATCATTATGCATAAATAAAAACGCGGTCAAAAAGCAAAAGGCGATTGCGATGAAGACTTGAACCCACGTCATCTTGTTCGTTAATTTATTATCCATGTCAGCCATCTTTTCAAAATTAAGTTAGTGTTATTGTAACATTTGAAAAGATCAGTTAAAGGGTAATCGTTACATATTAAAAAAACCGCAAACAATGACTAATTGCTTGCAGCTTCTGATCACCCACCAGATTTTCCAGTCTGGCACCGAGATTTCTTCCGGTTAGGTGGACGCTGATCAATGTACTTGGGCCCGGACTTTCGAGTAACGCCGCTCACTTCTAAAAAGGACGCTGATTCAAACCTTAAAAGTCAGGATTTAAACCAGCGTCCACTGTTAAAAATGATCCTAAAAGCCAGCTTCTTTCTATGCCCGCTGGTCAATAACCATCACATTCACTTGAGAATGGCGAACCACATACGCGGTGGTCGAGCCTAAAATCGCTCTGGAGATGCCGTTGACACCCGATTTCCCCATGACGATCAAGGATGCGCCGTATTTTTCCGGTAATTCTTTTGAAATTTGAACCTTTGGCACCCCAACGACAAAGTGGGTTTCTGCCTTGGCACCTGCTTTTTCAGCTTGTTGCTTAGCATCAGCCAAAATCTCTTCGCCACGCTCACGAAATGTCTCCATCACATCTTGGCCTAAAGTGACCCCATATTGAACATATCTTTGGTCACTGGACACCGACACAATTTGCAGCGTTGACCCAAATTTTGCGGAAAGGGTGGCTGCTTCGCCAACCGCATGCTTGGAATTTTCACTTCCATCAACTGGGACTAAGATTGTTTCATACATAACCGACACCTCCAAATTGGTATTTTCACTTTTAGTTTACCATTTCAGGCATGATTAGACATGCATAAGGATTGTTAGTTTGATAAATGTTTCAGAATCGTTTGATTAGCTGCCAATTCGGTGTGTCGACTCGCTAACCGATCTTGAAAGCCTCCACAAATAAATTTCTCTTCGGCACTTTCAGGCACTAATTTTGGAAACTGGATTTGCTGAGGATTCGCCATCACAATTAAGGTGCAGAATGCAATGAACGCCGGTCGCACTGCTCTCGTTTGCTTATTGAACGTTAAAAATTTGATGAACACCTCAACTGATCGTTTATCGGCGCCAGTCACATACGACGTGCATTTCAGAATATCTTCCGGCGTGGCTGGGCTGACAAACTGAATGTGATCGTAACCAGCCGTCACGAAATCTAAGTCAGCAGGAATGAATTTAGCCGCTGCCAAGCCAGCATTGGCATCCAAGATTTCCAGCGTCTTGCCACCAAATTGAATCCCACCATTATTGAGGTCAGCGGGAAAAATATAACTTTCATGAATCGCATAGGTTGCTGCACAAGTCATTTTCTCGATAAAGATCGCCTCCAAAAACATCATGCGGACCATACTTGCTATCATGATACCTTTTTTGGTGGCGCGAGGACAACTTCCACCACCGTAATTTTTAAATCAATCGATTGCAAATTCTCGTTCATATGTTACAATCTTCATATGAAAGAAGTGACATATATGACCAATGAATCGGATCTTTCGACTCAGCCAAGCTTGATTGATTCAAAACACCTCTCCGAATCGGAACGGATTTTTAAGTTACTCAGCAATCCCACGCGGCTGCAAATGCTCAACGTGCTGGAACAGCAGGAATTAAATGTGACCGAATTAGGCCAACTCTTGAACCTGGAACAATCCGCCGTCTCTCACCAATTGTCCCTGCTACGGAAGCATCAGTTAGTGTCCGCAAAACGGGTCGGCAAATCAAACTATTATCAATTAGATGATCCCCACATTTTAGATATGATCAATGAAATGTTGGAACACGTGGATCACGTTATTAGGGGGAAGAAGCATGGCCAGTAACTCACAAACAATATCGCTCGTCACCAAAAGCCTCCATACCGAATATTTCTCAACGGCGTGGATGGCCTTCGAATTTATGGTGGGCTTTTATTCAGGCCTCAAAGCAGGTTCAATTCTGCTGATTGCGTTTGGCCTTGATAGCTTTTTAGAAATCATCTCCGGCAGCACCTTGATATGGCGGCTGCGAAAAGAAAACGCCGGCGCACCCGCAGCCGAAATTGAAAACGCGGAACGCCGATCATCGTTAATCGTTGGCAGCGTTCTACTACTGCTGTCAGTTTACGTGGTTGGTGTCTCACTCTTTAATCTGTTTGCTCACCAGGCTGCAGACACCAGTTTTTCTGGGATTGCCATCGCAATTGCCTCGGTCATTTTAATGCCAGTCTTAACTTTAAAGAAACGATCACTGGGAAAATCATTACATTCAGATGCGTTGGTAGAAGATGGTATGTGCAACATCACCTGCGCTTACATGGCGGCAACCGTCTTGATTGGCGGCCTATTGACGGCCTTGTTTAATTGGTGGTGGGTTGATTCTGTCGCCGCGTTGATTTTAGTTTACTTCATTGCCAGTGAAGGTTGGGAATCATTTCAGGCAGGCCAAAACCGTGACTAATCAGGGCATTTAATAAAGCGAGGCGGGGAAATCTATTGATTTTCAATCAATGATTATTCACTTAGATTGCCGTAGCTACCTAAATAAAAGCTGCGCCAAACGGCTGATCCCAGAATTTAACGAAAAGAACCAACTATTCCAAAATCAGGAACAATTGGTTCTTTTCGTTAAATTCTGGGATCACAACGCCGATTGCCCCAGTCTCATCATATTTTCTTTGTCATCCAAACATCCGTCGTTTCAAAGCCACTCTTCTCGTAGAGATGAATGGCACGTTTGTTTTGACCAAACACGTGCAAACCGATTTTTTTGAACCCCAGGTGCTCCGCTTCATCATCGATGAGTTGGAGTGCCTTGGTTCCGAATCCTTGATTTTGATACGCTGGCGAAATCGAAATATCATAGATAAAGGCCTCTTCAGAACCGGCCTTGCGTTCCGCGAGCCAGACCACCCCAACCTTGGTGTTGCCCGCAACAATTTCATAGAGGTAATGTCCCGGGGTTGATAAGCCATCCGGGAGCAATTTTTCGAATTCTTGATTGGCCTTTGTCTGTGCGGTATCCTTTTCCCACGCTCCAGCGGCCACCTTTTGGTTAGCGTAATTGACAACTGCAGTTTGACGATATCTATCAAAATCTGATTGAGACATTTTCTCTAATTTGAGCAGAATAACCATCATCTCCTAATCAGATAGTATATTACAATATAACCAATCTTAATTAAAGAAGGCTACCCAAAAAATGGCACGATCAGTGAAATCACATTCCGAAAAATAACCGCAGGCATCCCAATGAAATCACGCCAACAATGACGATTACCAACAAGTTCTTCCAAATCACGGCACTGATGATGCTTGGGACTGAAGCTAAAAAGTTACCCCAATCAATTGATGGCAAATGACCAATATGTTGAACGAATAAATTTTCAAACCAAAGGGCAGACATGATGGCAATTGGAACGAAGCTCAAAAATTCGACCACGCCGGCTGACAATTTGAACTTTTTCAAGATGACAAATGGTAAAATCCGCGATAACCAAGTTACCAGCCCCGTCCCGATAATCGTAAACAGCACAAAATTAAAAGAAGACATGTTTCATCACCATCCCAAACGTGCAGGCTACCAAAGTCACCAGCAGAATTAATAAACTACTTGGAATAAAAATCAATCCAAGATAAATGGTCACCAATACGAATCCAACGACAATCAGTTGCAAGTTAAAGTTGATTGATTTATCCGAAATTAATTGCAAATACAAGAGCCCAATAAACATGGCAACTAACGCAAAGTCCAAGCCGAACTTCTCAGGATTACTGATGAAGTTGCCCAACACAGCCCCTACCAGAGAAGAAATAATCCAAGTTAAATATGAGATGACGTTTGCGGTATTGAACCAGCTAAAGTTCAGATGATTGTCTGTGTAGTTAAGTTTGTTCATTCCCAACGCAAAACTTTCATCAGTGAGCAATGTCCCCACCAACACATTTTTCAGGAGACTTTCCTTCTTGAAATATGGAGCCAAAGTCGTACTCATCAAAATCATTCTGGAGTTCACGAGAAAAACCGAAAAGATAATCGATAACAATGGACTATGGGTTACCAGCATGCTCACGATCACAAATTGGGCAGAACCGGCATATGTAATAATTGACATCAATGTCACTAATAATGGGCTGAGTCCGGCTGCCTTGCCAACAATTCCGAAGGCAACCCCAATCCCTATGTAGCCAAAAACAGTCGGCAGCGTTTCTTTGGCGCCGCTTGGAACGTTTAATTCATTGTTCATTTGGATACCTCCTTTAGAACATCATCTATGTAGCACCACGTTTGGGTTGGGTTATTTTGACTAACCTCACACGAACGTGTCCATGATACATTAATAAAATTCTAATCTGGGTCTCATTTAATGTCAACGGAAACTTGGCCTTAATTACGCTAAAAGATTAGCTATTTGCTTCCGGGAAACAACAAAAAGAGTGTTGAGCAATAAACGGCTGATCCCCGCCATTTAAGCAAAAAAAGTAATGCATTCCAAAACCAGAATGCATTACTTTTTTCACTTAAATTCTGGGATCGAATCGCCTAGGTCCTAATCTTTTCTTTTTACATAGTCACAATTTCATGACGTATTATTGATGATCTGCCATCAGTGCACGCTCAAAGGCCTCATAAGTCCCACTATCGAAACAAACCATCGTCACATCCAATGGCACATCAAATCCCTTAATCGCATCAATTGCGATCTTTGCGGCCTGGTCTAGGGGATAATCGTAGACGCCAGTGCTAATCGATGGAAAAGCCATCGTTTGACAGCCATTCTCGACCGCCCGTTTCAAACTATTCACATAAGAATTTCTCAGTAACTGCGGTTCATTTTGGCTGCCACCGCGCCAAATTGGTCCCGGAGTATGAATGACATATTTTGCTGGCAACTTAAATCCAGGCGTTACCTTCGCCTCACCAGTTGGACAACCATTTAATTTGCGACAAGCAGCATCCAATTCGGGTCCGGCTGCTCTATGAATGGCACCGTCAACACCGCCACCGCCTGACAAAGCCGTGTTAGCGGCATTCACGATTGCATCTACTTTCAGCTTGGTAATGTCACCCTTAATTAAATTAAATTTAGCCATCGGTTTTTCCTCCTCGTCGATGAACCTTTTCCCAATGTTTAATTTGTTCTAACCGTTTCTTGAAACGAATTTCGTTTCCTTGCTCAGTCGGCTCATAGTATGTCTGACCAACCAATGAATCCGGCATCGTTTGCATCGTGGTTAACTTGTCTTTGGCCTCATGGGCGTATTGATAGCCCTTCCCATAGCCCAACTCACTCATCAAATCAGTTGGGGAATTTCGCAACTGCAGGGGCACCGGTTCGTTGATCGAATGTTCCACATCTGTTTCGGCTTTGGTGACGGCTTTATAGACCGCATTGGACTTTGGTGCCAGGGACAAATAAATGACTGCTTCTGTCAAATGTACATTACACTCCGGCATCCCCAAAAATTGGCAGGCTTGAAAGACGTTAATCGCGACATTGAGCGCATTGGTATCAGCCAGCCCAATATCTTCGCTGGCAAACCGCACCAGTCGACGAGCAATATACAACGGGTCTTCACCGCCGCTCAACATCCTGGATACCCAATAAACCGCGGCATCCGGATCACTATTTCGCATGGACTTATGAACTGCAGAAATTAAATTGTAATGTTCTTCGCCGTGCTTATCATACAGAAATGATTTGGTATTCATTAATTGATGGAGACTGTCGGCGGTCACCTTAACTTGATTGCCAGTCTTGTCACCGTTATTAACGGCCATTTCCAGGGTGTTCAAGGCAACCCTGGCATCCCCATTGGCAAATTCAGCGATCGTCTTAATGGCAGCCTGGCTGATTTCAATTGCCTGCTTCGGAAACGCGGCTGGATTCTTCAAGGTCTGATGAATCAACTGCACAATATCCTCAACTTTGAGGCCGTGCAGGACGAACACCTTACACCGTGACAACAGCGCTGAATTAATTTCAAACGATGGGTTTTCAGTCGTGGCCCCAATCAGCGTAATGCTGCCTCGTTCGACAAAGGGCAAAAAAGCATCCTGTTGGGCCTTATTAAATCGGTGGATTTCATCAACGAAGACAACTGTCTTGCCGCCCATTTCCCGGTTAGCCTCAGCGTCCTTCATAATGTCACGAATTTCTTTAATCCCACTGGTGACGGCACTAAAGGTAATAAATTTCGCCTGGGTCTTCTTGGCAATGATCTCAGCCAAAGTTGTCTTCCCAACTCCCGGCGGCCCCCAGAAAATCAGTGACGGCAGCTGGTCGCTTTCGATGATTTCACGCAGCACTTTACCCTGGCCCACCAATTGCTCTTGGCCAACAAATTGGTCCAAAGTCGTCGGTCGGACTCGATAAGCCAGTGGTTGATTGGCTTTGCTGCTATTAGCAAATAACGATTCCTGCTTCAAAAAATCCACCTCCTAATTTGATATAGAACATATGTTTGTGTTTTCTAAGTTCATTATAACTGAACGTCATTTATATGTTAATACTAATCCTTCTCACATTTCATGGGGCCATTTCAACCATTCATCCTCTTAAAGCCACCTCTTAACGAAATTTCGCGCTATTTGATCCGCTGACCTGTTAATATTTGCGGTGTAAGGGAGATGACTTCGATGATTATCCAAACAAAAGAACTCACCAAAACATTCGGCGAAACGGTCGCTGTTAACCATATCAACATCTCAATTCATGAAGGTAGCCTCACCGCGATTTTGGGGCCGAATGGAGCTGGAAAAACAACCACCATGTCAATGCTCACCGGCTTGCTCAAACCCACTTCAGGAACAATTGGCCTTAATGAAGACACTAAAATAAGCATGGTCTTCCAGCAAAGTATCCTCGATAACCAGCTTTCGGCATATGAAAATTTGGTCATCCGCAGCCACATGTATCAGCCAGCAGCCACTGATCACCTTGCTTTCTTGATTGAAAAGATCGGCCTCAAACCGTTCATCAAGCAAAAATACGGCAGCTTATCAGGTGGTCAAAAACGACGGGTGGACATTGCCCGCGCCTTGATCAACCAACCGGACATTTTATTTCTAGACGAACCGACTACTGGGTTAGACATCCAAACCCGAGCAGCAATCTGGAACTTATTACATTTTCTGCAGAAGGATCGGGGGCTCACCGTCGTTTTAACCACCCATTATCTGGAAGAAACCGACCACGCCGACGAAGTTTATATCATTGATCATGGCAATGTCATTGCTGAAGGGCCTGCTGCCGCCATTAGGGAACGTTACTCCAAGAATCAATTAACCCTGCGAAGTCCAGATCCACAAAAAATCATTAAGCAACTTCCTACCACCATGAAATTTGTTCAAGATAAAGAAGCGATTCTCTGTTTTCCAACAAGTACGACGGCCACAATTGAGTTGCTGGCAAAATTCCCCAATGATCTTAGTGGTTTTGAATACCGCCCCGGCACGATGGATGATGCCTTTCTCAATTTGACCGGAAGGGAGATGCGTTAAGATGTTGTCATTATGTAAAAGAAATTTACTGCTCTATTTTCGTGACAAATCGGGCGTCTTCTTTTCGATTCTCGGCGCGATGATTTCGCTTGTCCTCTATGTGATTTTCATCAAAAAAAGTATGCTGGCTGAATGGTCTCAAGTTCCCGGAGCCAAGCAATTGTTAGATCTGTGGTTAATTGGTGGCACCCTGGCGATTACCGCAGTAACTGCGACGCTGGCCTCATGGGGGCAATTCGTGAAAGACGAAGAGCACAGTGTCCTCAAAGATTTTTATTTAACTGACATTTCCCCGTTTCAGCTTAAAATGAGTTACATGCATAGTGCCGGCATCATCGGCTTTATGATGCAACTCATCATGCTGGCAATGATGCTGGCTTATTTCAATGTCACTGACAACTTAGCGATTCCCTGGTCAAAGCTTTCGGCAATCATCCTTGTGGCTCTCTTGAGTTCCTATTTAGCCGTCATTCTCAATATGCTCATCACGCAATTTGTCCATAAGGTGGACACGTTTAGTAGGCTCAATTCGATTATTGGAACAGCCGCTGGATTCCTGATTGGGACTTACATTCCAATCGGCGCCCTACCCAATTTTGCCCAAATCTTGATCAAGCTCACACCACCGGCTTACGTTGCCGCCATCTATCGCCAAATCCTAATGGGTGATAAAATCAAGGCAGCCTTCAAAACACCGGATTACGAAGCTCATTTCAACAAATTAATGGGGGTTAAATTGAGTTGGTCGCACCTGTTGAGCTTGACTGCCACTTCAGAAATCTTATTCATCGTATTTTGGGGTAGTATTTTGGTGATTTTCATGACAGAATTGGTTAAGAAGAAGCAAAGTGCGATTGATATCATCAAATAATTCTGGATTAAGGAACTCGCTATATGGAAATTCACATTCAAAAAAATGAACAGTTAAAGGACAACGAAATCAACGTGACCGTGACTGCCAAGGAACGGTCACCCAAGGTTGATGCCCTATTGGCGCACCTGAAAAGCTACGAGTCCTTGCCGCCAACCGTCATCCCGATTAAATCAGAAGATCATGTTGTCCTGCTAAAACCCCAGGATATTATTTTAATCGATGTTACTGGCAACAATCTCTTGATCTACGCCAAGCAAACGGTTATCAACTCAAAAGGCCGGCTGTATGCGCTGGTTGCCAAGTTGAATAACCCGAATTTTGTTCAAATATCCAAACACGCTGTCATCAACTTGGATCATTTGCTTTCACTGGAAGATAGTTTTGCTGGCGGTATGACGGCCTTTTTAACTGGAGATTTAAAAACCAGCGTTAGCCGAAAATACCTCGGATTACTTGAACAACGGTTAGGATTGTGAGAATTAATATGAAATCATTAAAAATGAGCTTAAAATTCTTTTTTGAAGGTGTCGAAATTGGCTCGGCCATCTACCTAATTATCCTAATGATCGGTCTGCAGGCTTCAAGCCCAACACCACTGAATATTGCTAGCATTATGTTAATGGGCGGTTTGGTGGGTTTATGCTCATGGCTATTTGCATTTGAAAATATTCGCTTTTTGACCGCTTTTGCCATTCACTTTGTGTTCACGTTTATCTTGGTCATGATCATGATGGCAGTTAATGGCTGGCTTATTTGGCAAAGCCCAACGTTTTGGCTTGAAATTATCATTTTTTATTTGGTCGTTTATGCAATTGCCTGGGCATTAGTCAGAATTGGTAGTTATACCAAACTCAAGCGAATCAACGACGCCCTGAAAAAAAGAAATCAATAAAAAAGACGATCATCGATTTTCGGCTCTTCGTCAACTGTTGTTGGTGAAACTAAATTCGAGTTCTAATCACTTTGTGATTAGGGCTCTTTTTGTTTTGA
>NZ_JAUCAP010000024.1:0-33800 GCF_030361045.1 Lentilactobacillus sp. TOM.63 | reverse complement strand
GTTGATGAGGGCATGGTAGCCGACGTGGCAATTCATCGCGACCACCCAGATAATCCGCACGCTCATGTGATGTTAACCAATCGCCCATTTAACCCCGATGGTACTTGGGGACAGAAAACAAAAACCGAATACATTTTAGATAGTCATGGTAATAAAACTAAGACCCCTGCAGGGAATGTAAGAAACCGAAAAATTTGGTTGGTTGATTGGGATAAAAAAGAAAAAATAACTGAATGGCGGCACAATTGGGCGGTTAGTGTCAATCAAGTTTTAGAGCAAAAAAATATTCCCGATCGGATCAGCGAAAAATCCTTTGAAAATCAAGGAATAGATGAAGTTCCAACTCAACATGAGGGAATCAATAGTAAGCGGCATGAAAGAAAAGAATTTAATCAACAAGTTAAGGACTATCGCAAGGCCAAAGCCAGTTATAAAAATAACCAAGAAAAATCAATCAATAGAGGTCATTTAGATAGCCTAAGTAAACACTTCTCGTTTAATGAAAAACGGGTAGTTAAAGAACTAAGCCATGAACTGAAAACTTATATCAGTTTGGAGAACTTAGATGATAAGCGGCGCATGCTATTTAATTGGAAAAACAGTACCTTAATTAAACATGCGGTTGGTGAAGATGTGACTAAACAATTATTGACAATTAACCAACAAGAAAGCTCACTCAAAAAAGCAGATGAACTCTTAAATAAAGTGGTTGATCGCACTACGAAAAAACTTTATCCAGAGCTTAATTTTGAACAGACCACGCAAGCTGAAAGACGAGAATTAATTAAGGAAACCGATAGCGAACAAACAGTTTTCAAGGGTAGTGAATTAAACGAACGTTTAATGAACATTCGTGATGATTTGTTGACACAACAATTATTGGCCTTTACCAAACGGCCATACGTTGGCTGGAAGTTATTAATGCAACAAGAAAAAGAGGCCAAAATCGACCTGAAATATACGCTAATGATCCACTCTGATAGCTTAGAAAGCCTAGAACACGTCGATAAAGGACTACTAGAAAAGTATTCACCAGCAGAACAGCAAACGATTACTCGAGCAGTCAAAGATTTGCGAACAATAATGGCAGTTAAACAAGTCATTCAAACGCAATACCATGAAGTATTGAAAAGGGCCTTTCCCAAAGGCGATTTAGATGGATTGCCATTGACTAAACAGGAACAGGCTTATACAGCCGTGATGTACTATGATCCAACTTTAAAGCCATTAAAAGTCGAAACAATGGAACAATGGCAATCAAATCCACCACAGGTTTTCAGTACCCAAGAACATCAATTAGGGTTAGCTTATTTGTCGGGACAGCTTAGCTTAGATCAGTTAGAAAATCATCACTTACAACGGGTTTTAAAGCATGATGGCACTAAACAACTCTTTTTTGGCGAATGCAAAGTCGATCCAACGATTAAGAACAGTCAAATCGAGAAAATCCAAAAGCAGTTAAAAGAGCAACAAGCCAAGGACGACCAGTACAGAAAAGCAAATATGGGGCATTATCAACCGTTGAACTACAAGCCAGTTAGTCCAGACTATTACTTAAAGACGGCCTTTAGTAACGCAATCATGACCGCCCTATATGCCCGTGATGAAGATTACCAACGGCAAAAACAGGCGCAAGGTTTAAAGGAGACTGAGTGGGAAATGACGAAAAAGAAACGGCAACACCAAACTCGAAACCGGCATGAAGACGGTGGTATGCACTTGTAAGATAAATGTAATAATTAAATGGCATCAATGCACCTATTTATGTGCTAAACTAAAGCTAAAATAAAGAAAGGAGAATCCGCATGTGGCAAACAAACAAAAATGGCATAGTTTAGCACAAGCAAGTCGTGAATTAGGACATGGGCGCAACTATGTTAGTGCTTGGTTGAGCAGACATAGAGAAGAGTTTCCGGAAGAATTAATGCTTGGTTCTGGGAAAAGCAAGTTAATATCTGATGAAGGGATAGAGTGGATTAAGAAGCATATAAAAAAAGAGGGCGTCCTCGTCAGCAGTAGAGTTGCTAACGGGGATCAGCACCTAGAAATACGCCTTCTAGGTGTCACCCTCCTAATAATCCATTTTACAGGGCGGGATAGGGGAACGTCCAGAGAACAATTATCCCGATTGATTTAAAGGAGGTGATCCAATGAAAGTAGAAAGCTGGCAGGGCATTAATGGCAAGCTAATTCATAATGGCCAGAAAGCTATCGTGGTTAAAGACGAACAAGAATTGGCGGATCAAGACAAGTTACAAGACCGATTGAAACAGGAAGGTAAACCAATTGACGAGGTACGGAAAGCATTAATCAAAAATACCGTTAAGCGTCAGATTAAGACCGACCCATTAAAAATCAGTAGTTGGTTTAATCGTCATCAAGACAGCAAGAACGCCAAAAAAACTGAAAAGCTAGTTAGTGATAAGCCAACTCATCAATATAAGCAAATTAAAAATGAAATGACCTTTTTTGGTGAGAGTTTCCTGGAAGGCTTCTTAGGTTTCTATGGCTTAGAAGTTGATAACGCCTTAGACCGTTACGAACATAATTTGCATGTCTTAGAGACCCAAGAATTAGGCCAGTCAGAAAAAGAGTATTACTTAGCCACAAGTGAAAATGGTCGCGTCAAATTAGCCACCGATCCGTTACCAAGCCAGCAAATTGCTGAGGACCAAATGAACAAGTTCTATCAGCGTGAGCCAGAAGAAACGCAGGCAGAACAAATTCAATTACGAATATCAGAAGACGATAGGAAGGAGGAATAACATGAAGTTCAGCAAAGTAAAAGCGTTAGCAACTACTGGAGCCACCACAATTTACTTGGGATTGATGAACGCTCAGGTTGTTTTTGCCGCGGACGGTGGCGAAGTTAAAAGTAAGCTCACCCAAGCTGGTAAGACAATTCAAGGTATTTTAACCGGGTTGGTCGTTTTAGTTGGGATTTGTGTCGCGCTATTTATTATTATCAAAAGAATGCCTGACGCAGACGATCCGCGAGAGAAATCTGAAGTTTATCACGCGGTTGGTCGGGTGGCTGGTTTAGTGGCCCTAGCGGCAGCGATTATCTGGCTATTACCTTGGGTTTACAGCCTATTCACTTAATTTAAAAAGGAGCCTGCCAAATGAAGAAAGGAAAAGAATTTATCTTCCCAGAGAACGTAGATAAAGATTACGGGATCTGGAAAGATTACACCTTGAAGGATTTTGGCTATGCGGCGCTGGCAGGACTAGTGGGCTTAATTTTTATTGCAATCCCACCCTATGGGCTGATCTTAGTCCTGATAAAAATAGTGATTGTTGTCTTAGCCATGACGATTGTCATGGCTATTTTAACAATTCGGCCAGTTGCGGCGCGGAAGAATATTAAAGTGCGGGATAACTTTAAGCTGAAACGCCGCTATGCCAATGGTCAGAAACTGTTTTATTTAAAACCGAAGAAGCGAGGTGAACTAAATGCGTTTGAAGAAGAACAAAACCGCCAATAAATCAGCCAGGCTAGATTGGGATTACCAACCGCCCAAAATCAATGGTGGCAAAGAAACCATTGATGACATGAGCTTGGTGGTGGGTATGTATGGTAATTACGAAGTTACCAAAACGGGTAATCTCGTTGGCATTTTGGAAGTTAGTGGGATCAACCTGGATCTACTTAATGAAACCGAACAGCAAGACGTCTTTGAGGACTATGGCGCCTTTCTCATGAGTACGTTAGGTGAAGGGGTTGATGACACCTTACAGTTCTTAGAACCGACGATTCCCGTCAATATGACGGCGTATCTAAACGGTTTAAAGCGTCGGTATCTTGTTTTACAAAAAGATCACCCCGAACAAAAGTTTAAAATCCAACTCGTAGCCAGTTATTTGGATCACTTTACTAAAGTTCAAGAGTCAAAAAATATGACAACGAAACAGCATTTGCTGATTGTCAAAGTACCAATTAAGAATAAAAGTGTCGAGAGTTTAAATTTAGCAGTAACTCACTTAGATGAAAAGATTGAACAAGTTAAGCGAGACATTGAAAATGCGTTAACGGATTTTGATGTGACGGCCAAAGTGTTGACTAGTCAAGAAGTCCAAGAGATTTTAAAGAACTTGATCAATTTTAATGGATAGGGGGAAACAAAATGAATTTTGGTGATAAAGTCATTGATTTGTTCATGCCAACCAAGAAAGAAAGTCAGCAAAATAGTGAACCAGCGGTTAATAAACAAAAACCGGAGGTTGAAGACTTTACAAAGCTGATTGATCGCGATAGCTTGCATTCACTATTCCCGTTTAGCTGGGAACAGTACCCCACCTACGTCCAGTCGGGCGAGAATTTTATTCGGGTGTTAGCGATCGCTGACTATCCCAAGCGGGTTTACGGCAACTGGTTGTCAGAATTGAAGCGCAAAAAAGGCGTTATCGATATTGTGCAATATATCGACAGCGCCAGTAACAATTCAATGATTACCTATTACAAGAAGACGATTCAAAATAAGGAAGCGCAGAAGTTAAATACGTTCGACCCGTATAAAAAGAAAATTCTGCAAAACTATATTGATTCAGCCAACATGCAACTAGATAAATACCTAGATAATTCTACCACATTTGTCTACCAACACATGCTAGTTTATTTACGGGCAAATAGTTTAGCGGAACTAGACGACTTAACCGAAAACGTTAAGAATACGTTGATTAAGTTGCAAATGAAGCCCCTAGTGCCCGTTAAAGCAACCTTTCAAGCTTTCTGGTCAACCATGCCAATTAACGAGAACCTCATGGGGGATTACACCTATAAAGAAAGTAATACCGAAGTCGCCAGCAGCATGTTTCCTTTTGATGACGCTGAAATTCTGGACTTAAAGCCGAGAAGCGATATTGAAGGAGTTAACAAAGATACCAACAGCTTAATTGCCGTAGATATGCTGGATCGCAACAAGACCCTAAATCAAAATCAAGTGATTATCGGGACCTCGGGGGTCGGCAAGACCACCTATATGATTCAGAAAATCCTACGCTACGCCATTCAAGACTATCAACTCTACATTATTGATCCAGAAAACGAATATACCAAGATTGTCGAAGCCCTGGGTGGGGCAGTCTTGCACCTAACCTCGAATGCTAAGTACAAAATTAACCCGCTCCAAATTTTCTCCGAAGAAATCCTAAGCGCCGATGAGGCGGTCACGAACCTTGATTTACTAGTTAAAGATAAAATCCAGCGATTAAAGGGATTCTTTGAAGTCCTTAAAACCGGGATTACCCAAGTTGAGCTGGCAATTCTTGATGATGTCGTTAAACAGGCCTACGTCAACAGTGGTGTTTTGAAGTACAGCCGCTTAAAAGAGATTAAAGACGATCAGTGGCCGACCTTATCCAATGTTTATGACGAGTTGGAAAAACTGGCTGATAAAGACGAAGACAAATTCAATCGGGTTAAAGACTTCTACTACATCTTAGGCAGTTATACCCATGGTTCTAACAGCCTATTTGACGGCCATACCAACGTCAACCTAAAGGGGAAAATCATTTCTTTTGATCTAAAACCACTACAAAGTGAACAGGAAGTCCAATCAGCGGCTTATCTGAATACCTTCCAGTATTTGTGGGACGAAATCACCAAAGATCGGCATAGCCGCAAGAAATTGTTTGTCGATGAATTTCACTTTTTGACTTTGCACAAAGCGGCCGCCACCTTTTTCCATCAAGCATACAAACGTTTTAGAAAATACAATGCCGGGGCCATTGCCGGAACGCAGCAAATTCAAGATGTGATCGAAGGCACGACAGATACCGGGCAGAACATTGGTGAAGCCATTATTGGGAACTCCTACACCAAAGTGTTCTTTGGTCTTGACGGTAAAGGCGTTGATGATGTGATTACCAAATTGCGTATGACGTTCTCGGATAAAGAAAAGAAGTTACTAGAACGCCGTAGACAAGGCGAAGCCCTGATAATCTATGGTAGCCAACGCGCCTTTATGCGTGTCGAGTTGACCGAAGAAGAACTACGGCTAATCGACCCAGAAGCTTACCAAGAAAAATACAATCGTGAGACAGCCGAACAACCGGATTATCAAAAGCGCGTGATCTTAACTCCCAGTGAAATTGACGCTTTAACTACCACCGAGGAGGAAGGAGGGACTTTAAATGAGTAAATCAAATCAGCTATTAAATATCGAGGTTGGCACGTTCAAGCGACAGGGGAACAAATTAATTCTCGAACTCAATCACAATCAGTTTCGATATGACCAGTTGAGTGAGCTAAACGAATTAAAGCAAGCTGATGCCAATTTCTTACAGTTGGTTAACGTGGTTGAGCAAGACCAGAAGGTTGTTTTAACTTATACCTTGCCGGATAAGGTCAGATCATTAAAGAATTTACCACATGAAAATAAGGCAATCCGGTCAGCGATTGCCAAGGAAATTATGGCGCAACAGGTGGTTAACGATAGTCAGTATCACATTGCGTTGAACCCAGCCAACCTGTGGTATTACCCAATGCAACATGTTTGGTACGCCTACCGGGCCAATGAACTCATGCCTTATGATGATAAACATAGCAATTTAGCCAAATACAAAGCGCTGATTCTATTTTGCTTGACGGGGACGCCCTATGAACGGCTACTAAGCAATCCCCAAGAAGCCTTGGCCAAACACCCGGATGACTATTTACAACAAGTAGCTAAAGCTACGTCGTTAAATGAGTTAACGGAAGTGGTTAATGGCATTGAGGACTTTGTGAGCTATCACGAATGGCAGGCAGTTGAAACGGCCCAACAGAAAACCAAACAACGATTATGGTTGAGTGTGGCTGGGGTGGCGATTGTGGCCGTTTTGGCCGTCGGCTTAGTCCATAAAAGTGATGAACGGCAATATCAAAGCTTAGCTAACCAGAACCAAGCCCAGGTCACGCGATTAAAATATAGCGGTCAAATTCAGACCGCTTTAAATGATCAGAAGTGGTCAGAAGCGCAAAAAGATATGAAACGGGCCGGCTATCCTGCAACTAAGCAAGTCAGTGTCTTTTTAAAGCATCGTCAATACCAGCAAGCTTTAAACGTTGACCCAAGTCAGTTGAACAAGGTTGTTAATGCGGCTTATGCCAACCAAGATAGCAGTCAAGTGGCCGATTGGCAGTTACCAACTAAGGCGACGAGTAAGCAAAAAGATCAATTGAAACTCGAAAAAGCGATTGTTAATTATGATACCAATACGCTTAATAACCAATTATCCTTTACGACGAACGCTGATGTTTTATTGAGAATGGGACAAGCTTTCCTCGCCCATAATGATACGCAAGACGCCCAGACTGTCCAAACCAAGTTAGCCGGCGTGAACAGTCCTAAAGCTAAGTATTTAAAAGCCTTGTTAAGTCTCAATGCCGCTAAGAACGAAGTTAGCGACGCCCAAAAGAAGTTAGATGACGCCAACAAGATTGATGGCAGTAAAGATAAGGACAAAGACAAGAAGGTGGATTCGGCTAAGTCGGAATTAAAGAATGCGCAGAGTGACCAATCAGCAGCGCAAAAACAAGTCGATCAGGCCAAGCACAAAGTGGGTGATTAAATGCAAGTACTGTCTTTCGAATATAAGAAAAAGAAGTGGAAGTTGATTGCTTATATTGTGGGCGGCGCCCTTCTGCTAATCATCTTGTTAATTGCGGCAGTAACAGGTCAATTGCAAGAAAACAGTTGTGATAACTCAACCACTACAGAAACACAGTTAGATAGTAAGAGCATGACAGAAAATGCCAAAAACATCTATGCCCACTGGAAACAAAAGTATGGTGCCACCCCACAAGCGGCCGCCGGTATCTTGGGGGTCTTACAACTAGAAAGTCGCCTTGATCCCAAGTCCGTTAATTCCAGTTCCGGGGCCACGGGCTTAGTCCAGTGGTTAGGTGGTCGAAAAGATAAACTGGAAGATTTAGCCCATAAAGAAAATAAACCAGCGACCAATCTCGGGGTACAGTTGGATTATCTCGACCAAGAATTGAACAGTAGTTACTATGCGTCAAACAAGCAGATTTTTAAATATACGGACGTGCATAAAGCGACCAAAGCCTGGTTAATGGATTACGAGGGTATGAGTAAGAACCCGGAACAATGGTATTTAAGCCAAAGATACGGTTATGCCGATCATTGGTATTCCATGTTGGGTGCAAGTGATCCCGTGGCCGGTAATACGTTAGACAATGCGAGTTCCGGCGATCTGACCGAGTTAGGTTGTGATAGTGACCCGAGCTATTCCGGTGGTAGTATCGTCAAAAACGCAGAAAGTATGAAAGGCGATTTCTACTATGTTCAAACCCACCCCGGCCCCGATTTAGGCAGTGATTTAAAGAATCCCAGCAAAACTGGTGGAACTGATTGTTCGGGCTTTGTCTGGTTAGCGCTTAATAAAGCTGGTTACAAGGTACCGGCCAACATGGGCTGGTTTACCGGCACGATGGCCAGTGACGCCAAAGGCAGCCATCAATATCTGAAACAGATCAGTGAAAATGACGCAAAGGCCGGCGATATTGTCATCGTCAATCAAGGTGCGGGAGCCGGAAACAACGGTCACACTGCCATTCTGCTAGATAAATGGCAAGGTAAAGCCACCAAGATTATTGAGCAAGGTGGTACGGGTGATAAAGTTAACGAAAGCACTTTTGGCACCGCTTTTTATAGTTTATTGAACGGTAGCGATGTAACGTTAGCCCGGCCAATCAAGAAGTAAGGAGGACGAGTAAATGAAACGCAGCATGGTTTTAAGTATTGCGATTGGTAGTTTGATCTTAATCATGTCATTAGGGGCGAATGCCTATCAACATAGCCAAGTTAAACAGGCACAACAGCAGATTAGTCGTCTACAAAAACAGAAGCGCCAAGTTAACCAGCAATTGACTAAAGCCAACCAAGAAAAGCAGTTATTGAGCACCCAAATTGACAGTTATAAGACCTACCAAAATAATAAAGATAAAAGTCAGGCTGAACTTAGCTTTAATACGGTAGTCACCAAGTTCTTTAAGGTCATGAACAACTTTAAGCCCAAGACCTACGGTCAGCGTAAAGATGGCGTGAAAGACTTGATTTCCGACAAGCTATATCAGCAATACTTTTCAAATAAGGGAACGTATGGTGATAGCAATAGTGTTTCAGCTAAGTTAAATCAACTGAACCTGTATACGCAAAGTAAGCAGGGGCAAAATATGAAAGGCTTGGCCGTTGTCAGTTACGAAAGTAAGAGTGGCGACAACGACTGGCAAAAGGCGACGGTACTTTATCAAGTGACTTTCGATACCACCACGGATCGAATCACCGCGGTACAAAATTTAGGTAGTAGTTTTAAAGCCAGTGACCTTGATTAAAAAAGTAAGCAAAGCCCTAGCGGTGATCGTGGTGATACTTGCAGTATTAGGCTTTGCAGGTCATAGCTATGTGAACCATGTTGAGAAAGAGAAAACAGTTGTGATGCTGGCTAAGCACCCTAAAAAAGTGTTGTTTTTCTATCGCGATGATTGCCCGGATTGCCAAGCTATTTTTCATCATATTTATTGGCACAACGCAATCAGTCACAACATCGTCTTGATTAACATGAACCAACCGCAGAATCGGCATTACATTCAAAAATATCAATTAACGTCAGTACCAACCTTGATCCATGGCAAGCAACGATACTCCGGTACCAACCAACAAAGGATTAAACAGATAGTAGGTGATTAGATGAAAGACAAATTATTAAACAGCGTTAAAGTCAGTTGGCCGTATCTACTAACGCTAATCATTGGCTTGTATTTAGCGGAGATTTTGGCCGGATCTGTCATGGCCTTGTCGCGCTATAAACTAACTTTTGCGGATCATATGCCAACGGTGTTAAAGCAGTTAGCCTTACACCCCTGGCACTATTACAACTTGTATTTGGGCCAAAAGAATCCGGTATTAATTATCGTCAGTATTGCTGTGGTACTATACACCGTCTATTTTGCCTTGAAACGGAACAGCAAGCATAAAGCTTGGGAAACTGCGGACACTGAAACCCACGGGAGTGCGACTTGGGGCAATCTAAAAGAGTTGAGCGACCATTACTTTAGTATCAATGCCAAAGACCTCACCACAGCGTTTAACAGGAGCACCACAACAGAAATATTAGAGGCATTAACAAAACAAGAAACACAATCCAAGACAGGCAAGTGAAAGGAAGTAAGAAGCATGAACAGACCAGATTTATTAGTACGAATAGTTACGATCATCACGTCGTTAATTACGATAGTTTTGTTCCTACTTCAGGGAAAGAGCACACTAACTTTTGTATTTGCAATTATCACAGTCATTTTATCTTTCATTTATCAGATAATCAGGATACAGATGAAAAAGAAGTAAATCAGAAAAGTCATCTAAAGCTAACCGCATTGGAGGTAAACGCATGAATGGGACAATTTTAGGAATCGTGGATAAACAAATTGTTTACCAAAATAACAGTACCAAACCCAACCGGAACATCTTTGTGGTTGGGGGCCCAGGATCGTATAAGACTCAATCAGTCGTGATTACCAACCTGTTTAACGAAACGGAGAACAGCATTGTCGTGACCGATCCAAAAGGGGAATTATACGAAAAGACGGCCGGTATCAAACTAGCCCAGGGTTATCAAGTACATGTCGTCAACTTTGCCAACATGGCGCACAGTGATCGCTACAATCCTTTTGATTATATTCAACGGGATATTCAAGCTGAAACCGTCGCCACGAAGATCGTTCAGAGTGAAAATGCCGAAGGCAAAAAAGATGTGTGGTTTAGTACCCAAAGACAGCTTTTGAAGGCTTTAATCCTGTTTGTCATGAACCACCGGTCACCAGAACAACGGAATTTGGCGGGTGTGACCCAAGTCTTACAAGAAAACGATGTGGAAGCCGAGGAAAAGGGCGCAGATAGTCCGTTAGATATCTTGTTTCTTGATCTAACCATGTCTGATCCAGCGAGACGCGCTTATGAGTTAGGTTTCAAAAAGGCCAAAGGGGAAATGAAAGCCAGCATTATTGAAAGCCTGTTGGCGACCATTTCGAAGTTCGTCGACAAAGAAGTGGCCGATTTTACCAGCTTTTCAGATTTTGATTTAAAAGAGATTGGCAACGCCAAAGTTATTCTATATGTAATTATCCCCGTCATGGATAACACTTATGAAAGCTTCATCAATCTGTTTTTCTCACAATTGTTTGATGAATTATACAAATTAGCCGCCGATCATCACGCTAAATTGCCCCACCAAGTCGACTTTATCCTTGATGAATTTGTCAACTTAGGAAAATTCCCAAAATATGAAGAATTTTTAGCTACCTGTCGGGGGTACGGTATTGGCGTGACGACCATTTGTCAGACCTTAACCCAGCTCCAAGCTTTGTATGGCAAGGATAAAGCCGAAAGTATCTTAGGTAACCACGCTGTTAAAATTTGTTTAAACGCAGCCAATGATGTTACGGCGAAATACTTCAGTGATTTGTTAGGTAAATCGACCGTGAAAGTGGAAACCGGTAGTGAGAGTACCAGTCATAGCAAGGAAGAAAGCCACAGCAAGAGCGATAGTTATAGCTATACGAGCCGTTCACTCATGACACCCGATGAAATTATGCGTATGCCCGAAGATCAGAGCTTATTAATCTTTAGCAATGCGCGACCAGTCAAAGCTACAAAAGCGTTCCAATTTAAACTATTTCCAGGGGCTGATCATTTGGTTAACTTGTCACAGAATGAGTATCAAGGCCAACCAGAAGCCAGCCAGGAAACCAACTTTCATCAAAGAGTAGAGAAATGGAAAGCAAAATTAAAGGAGACTGCTCAAAAAAAAGCCGCAAACAAGATGTCTCAAACAGAGGAGGAGCAACAGCAGGACAACCTAGACAGCGACTTAGAGAGGGTTTCAAATAAAGATAGTCAAACAGAGGAGCCAGAAGAGGACGACGATAACAACTTATTTGGCTAATGGAGGACATATTAATGAAAAAATATCGGAAATATATAATCGCTGTGATGACAGTGTTATTGATTGCTGTCGGTCTAACCGCCTGCGGAAAGTCTACAGCACAAGATTTGCAAAGCCATCAGTGGACGTTTGCTTCTAGCAAAGATAATGGTATGGCCGCTACTGCAAAGTTTTCAAAAAGCAACTTAACACTTACCCAAGCGGGCTTTAGCGAAGTTTATACTTACAAGTTGATTGAAAACAAGGGCAATGAACAAATTAAGTTCATTGGTAAAAATAGTGTTTCAGGTAGCACAGAAACACGTTTGTTTAAGATTAAAAAGCAGTCAGACAAATATAAACTAACACCAATTAACACACTGGCTAAAAGTGATACTGGTACGGTCTCACTCATTCCCAAATAGACAAAGGAGGATTTTAAAATGACAGAAATTATTCAATCAGCTATTTCACACTTTTTCGAATGGCTACTGTCTGGTTTGTTAGATGGTTTATTCAACATCTGTAAGGCGATCATTGACCAAGCCAATCAAAGCTTGCCGATTGTTAAAACGTGGTATGCCATCTTCCTGTCCTTTGCGACATCGTTAGTCGTTGTGGTCGTCCTTGGCCGCATTGTGATGACAATTCTAAAAGAGGCAGATGAAAGTACCGATGTTACTTGGGCTAATATCATCATGGACGGGATTAAATCAGCGGCCGTGATTCCGGTTTTCGTGTTCTTACAGGGCTTTATTCAAGGTTCAATTACCTTGCCCCTGCTAAAGTATATGTTTAGTTCTGATCAGAAATTCACTGCTAAATCAATTACCGGCATGAATAAAGTCCCTGGGCTAAAAGATGTTGGCATTTCGCTACCCTTACAGATTTTGTTTCTGCTAGTCTTCACTGTCGTAACCGTCGTGTTCTTTATCAAGATGTGTGTGTTTGTGGCTGATATGGCTTGGTACAACCTGACGATTCCTTTAGCTGCAATGAGCATGGCGACTGAAAGTTTTGATTACAGTGGCACGTGGTGGAAGAAGTACATTTATTATAATGCCTCCATTATTAGCCAGGTGCTTTGTATGTCATTATCGGTATGGTGTTTCACGAATATGGCTAAATACGGGTTTATTGCTTTTATTGCTTCAATCGGATTCGGTTTTCTGGTGGTCAAAACACCTGACGCCGTTAAAGACTTTTGGGCTTCAACCGGTGTGACTAAAAGTGCTGGTATGGGTGCCATGAGAATGTTTCAAAATTATTTCCGTAGCCACTAGGAGGGAGAAATAGTTATGAAAAAAATCGCACACTGGTTATTGGAAAAAGCCAAAAAGGATATGCGAACCGACCCTTTTACAACACCTTCCCGGCGGACTAAGCTGTCTTACTATTTTGATACCTTAGTTAGTATGATCTTCTATTTGATGGGAATTTACCTCATGTTAATGGATTTATACCAAGAGCTTTTCACGGCGAACCATACCGATTTTTTAGGAACTGCACTAATGGCCTTAGTTTTACTGCTGGGTGGCTTATTATTCCGTTGGTCAGCCTATGCAGATTTCAAAGCCATCAACCGGTATCAACAATATTTAAAGCAACAATCGATAGAGCAACAACAAGAATTGCGCCGTGAAACTTGGTTGAAAGCGGCTGAACAAGGTAAAACAGAATTAGAACAGAAGCTTAATCACAAGGAGTGAACGAACATGACCACTGTTATCTTAGCTGAAAAACCTAGTCAAGCCCGTTCATACGTTCAAGCCTTTCAAAAGAGCACAAAAAAACAGGGTTACTATACGGTTAGTGACCCTGTTTTGCCCGAAAATACGCTTGTGACATATGGTCTCGGACATTTAGTTGAACTGGCCACACCGGATAAATATGATCAGAAATATCAGCAATGGGCCCTATCTAATTTACCGATTTTTCCCGATAAATACAAGTTTGTGGTGTCAGCTAGTAAAAAAGATCAATTCAAGGTCGTCAAAGACCTGTTAACGAAGGCCGATACCATTATTGTTGCCACTGATAGTGGTCGGGAAGGCTCCAATATTGCCTGGTCAATCATGAGCCAAGCCCAGATTGACGTTAAAAAGAAGACCATTAAACGGCTATGGTTGAATAGCTTGGAAAAAGACGCCATTATTACCGGCTTTAAAAATCTTGGTGATTGGCACAAAGACTATTTGGCTTATAAAGAAGCTCAAACCCGGCAAATTAGTGATTGGTTGATCGGTATGAATGGTAGTCCCTTATATACTTTATTGTTGAGGAAAAATGGGGTGCGTGGGGTGTACTCAATTGGTCGCGTGCAGACGCCAACCTTGTATATGGTCTATCAAAGAGACCAGGCAATCAAAAACTTTAAGCCGGAACCCTATTTTGAACTAAATGCTGAAATTTTAGCCAATCAGCAAAAATTCGTCGCAAAATTAGACCCCTATCAGCGGTTTAAAGACGAAACAGGGCTAATGACATTCATGCAAGCTAAACACGTTCAGAAAGGCTCACAGGGCGGTTTAATCAAGGACGTCCAAAAACAGGCTAAAAAGCGTGCTAGTCCCCAACTATTCTCACTATCCAGTCTGCAAAGTGCCATGAATAAACGTTATCACGCCAGCGCCAGCCAAACCTTAGCAGCCATTCAAAGTTTATATGAAGCCAAGTTGTTGAGTTACCCCCGCACCGATTGTGCTTATATCACTGATGAAGAATTTGAGTACTTAGTGGCTAATCTGACGAAGTATCTGAGTTTAGTCTCTAAGCAAGTCGCTGTAACCAATACAACCCCAAATAAACGTTACGTCAATGGGAAAAAGGTTGAAGAACATTACGCCATTATCATGACTAAAGTTGTGCCGACTAAAGAGAAACTAGCCAGCTTACCTAAATTACAGCAACAAGTCTATGACTTAGTTTTAAAAACGACGTTAGCAATGTTTGCTGATCCGTACGAATACGAGGAAACCACCATTGTTACCCAAGTTGGCGACGCTAATTTTAAAGCAACCGGTAAGGTGCCAACTAAGCCAGGTTGGAAAGCTTTATTTGATGAAAACAAAGCCGACCAGCAAGCCGCCGCAACCTTACCATTGGTTCACCAAGGCGATCAAGTCCAAGCCAACCTGCAAACGCCGCAAAAAGAAACGACCCCGCCGGTCCCCTTTACCGAAGGTACCCTGATTACGGCAATGAAGACGGCCGGTAAAACCCTTGATGATGAAGAAGCCCAGGCAATTCTCAAAGATGTCCAAGGCATTGGGACCAGTGCGACCCGGGCGAATGTGCTCGAGGTATTGAAGAAACGCGGCTATTTAGTGACTGAAAAGAATAAGTTGCACGTCAGTGAAGCTGGAATTACTTTATGTAAAGCGGTTGAACTCGAACCCTTGCTGACTAGTCCGGAAATGACGGCTAAATGGGAAAAAGCGTTACAACAAATCAGCACCGAAGAACGCACCCCAGCTAACTTTTTAAGTCAAATTAGGAAGTTTGTGGCTAAATTAATTGCTGATGTACCGATCCAATTAGCAGGAAATGCAACGATCAAACAACAAATTAACCATCAGAATCAGGCACAAAAATCCGCCGAGGTCTTCTTAGAAACCCCACAAGCCACCGTGTTAAATAAGCCAAAGTTTTACATTGTAAAGCCCAAGCAAGGGGAAGACTTTACCTTACCCAAGAAATGGAGCAGTAAGACCCTCGGTAAGACCGCGATTAAAGCGTTGGTCACTAAAGGAGAAACCAGCAAATTAAAGGGATTCAAAAGCAAAAAGGGGAAGTCGTTTGACGCTAAGTTAAAGCTTGACGGTGGCCATAAATTAAGTTTTGACTTTGATTAGACCTTACCTACCGCCTTAAACGATGTTCCAGTTGGTGAACCCGTCATTTAGATTCACTTTTACAAAGCCAAAAGTAAACCTAAACAACGGGTGAGATTAGCAAAGCAAAGGAGATTATCAAATGAACAATGAATTAGCAGTCACTGGTAGCGAATTACCCGTTTTGCAGACTAAAGAAACCTACAAGTATTTAAAAGAAATCACTGGTAATGGTGCTTATTATCAAGTCGCCTGGCAAAAATTAGCCGACGGCTACGTCGCTCTTTATGGCACAGCCCCGATTCAAATAAGATCGGTACCAACCCTGAACGATATTTTTGAAGATGAGGAGGGGTAGACAATGCCAAGTAAAGCAGACGTTAAAGCCTGGAAGGCGCAATTAGTTGCCCAAGCCGAACAGCAAATTCTAAAATTAACCGATAGTGATCAATTTAAACAGTATCTTAATACCTTGGCTAAATTCCACCAGTACAGTGCTAGAAACATTGACTTAATCTATGCTCAAAATCCGCAAGCGACCCAAGTCGCAGGCTTTAAACAATGGCAGACTGATTTTAACCGCACCGTTAATAAGGGTGCTAAGGCCATTCGAATCGCTGCCCCGATTATTAAGAAAATAACCCCCGCTGATCAAAAGCGACTTGATACCACCGACGAACGCGCCATTGTTGGTTATCGTTATCTGCCCATCTTCGACGTAGCACAAACTAGCGGTGCTCCAGTCCTAAGTGCTAAAGATTTTGTCAAAGGAAACTTGGCCGATCATCAGAATGTGACGAGCTTGTATAACGCGTTCAAAGATTATTTAAACCAACAAACCGATCTGCAAGTCAGTGAGGCACCCTTAGCGAAACTAAATGGAGCTAAAGGGTACTTTCAACCTAGCACTAATAAAATCGTCATTGGTGGTGATGAACCTGACAATGCCCTAAAATTAAAGACGTTGTATCACGAATATGCGCATAGTCAGCTTCACGGATTAAAATCAGCCTTTAAAGATCGCCCACGAGCCTATCAGGAAACCCAAGCCGAAGCAGTCGCATATGTTGCCATGCAAAATATTGGCGTTGATACCAGTAACTACTCACTTGGTTATGTGGACACCTGGGCTAAGGATAAAGCTGTGATCCATAATGCTTTGAGCGAGATCCAGCAAGTGAGCAACAAAGTGATTGCGCTTAGTGACGGATTAACCAAACAATTAGGCTTACAGGAAGCGCAAAAAGATCCTGAACATGATCTAAAAAAGCGATCAGACCAGGAACTTAACAAGTCGTATCAAGGCTTGCAACAACAAATTAAGCAAGCGACTGATCCCCAACAAAAATCAGAACTAAAAAACCAGTTAAATGATGTTCACCAAGAAATAAGTAATCGAACGCAAAAACAGTTGCAAGATTTTGTGAGACAAAATCCAAAGATCACACAGCCAAGACAAAATGAACAACAGCAAATAAAGCGTTAATAAAAGACGGAGAGCTAATTTTTATAGTTTCTCCGTCTTTTTGTATGCCAAATTGAAAGTTTCTTGTTTTGGTCAACCGTTATTATTTGCTATAGATAAAATTCTGTTCAATCGTGGTGTATGATTTCACAAGATCGTTACGTAAACTTTAAAGTTTTCATTTACTTATAGGTTAAAAGGCGTTAATATGTGGGCGGGAGATATTGGTTACTCTCTCAGACTTTTTGTGATTTGTTTCACTTTACTTTGTCGCTTGAATGAAAAGAGATGACTAACGTGAGAGTTCAAGAAGTTGTAGACACTCAAAAGGGATTTGAAACTCCTTTTGAAAGTGGCGTAACAGTTTGGTGTTGCCTGTTTTGTTGCTGCTGTTAATTTCTAGCAGGTGGCGTCCGTGTAAATGGGTGCCACCTGTATTTTTTTAAATTAAAATCAGATATAACCAATGCATAATAAGGTCGTGAAAACAATGGATTTAAGTAAGAAACTATTTATAAATTCACAAGTTGAACTTGCTACCATGAATGATGATGTTTTAGTCAAAACTCCATTTAAAATCTACAAATTAAGTGGAGAAAACGTTAAATCAGAATTAATACCAGCTCTTCCATACTTAGATAAGGGCATCAGTTTACAAAAATTAATTAAGCACCTACCCATTAATGATATAGAAAGTTTTCTCAACGCCGTAATCACTCCTATGGTAAATAGAAAGTGGCTCTCTTTCGAAGAACGAAGTAGTACAGATCCTAAATTACTCAATAAGAATGCATTCATCAGTCTTGGTTCTGATGGAGAGCAACTGCAACACTATCTGCAAACAAAAAAGGTTGCCGTGATTGGACTGTCCAAATTTGCGAATGACTTGGTCAAAAACTTGCACCGCTATATTTCTAATGTTTGTTTATTTTTACCTTCAAATAGACAATTAGGGCAAGCGTCGAACTATTATGAATACAATTTAGAAAATTTAGATGAGTTGTTCGAAAGCTTGGTAAAATATGATCTTGTTATACTTACCGAATCAAAAGAAAACTCGCATTTTGAGAAACAAATAAATCGCATTGCTATATCACATGGTGTCAGGGTTATGTATTCGAGCACCAATGGGTTTAACATTACTATTGGGCCTACTGTAATTCCACATAAAACAGGCTGTTTAGAGTGTCTTCAATTTAGAAAACTGAATAACAATTCTTTTTCTAAAGAGTTTATGGCATTCAATAAGGGAACTAGCTATGGCACAGCTCCCTATGATGGTGCTAGTGTGGACGTCAATACCAAAGATATGATGTCAAATATGATTACACTTGAGGCAATACGCCTCTTTATGCTTGATAAGAATCTTTACAAGTCGAAAATCACTTTAGAAATGCCAGAAACATTGAATGCCATTGTAGAATTTAATTCTTTTACCAATACCCTAAGCACTAACTCATTTTTGAAAAACCCGAGATGTGTTGCGTGTGGAGAAGACCTATACTTAAATCCTGAAATTAAGCCATGGATGGAAGATTACACCTATCCTGTAAAAGGGGGGCGTAGATAAAATGATTCAAGACCTGATGATTCGAAACTACCCATTTCTGGATGCAAATATATGTAATAAAACTACTGGATTAGTTTCTGACATCTTTCAATGGACCCCGGAACCAGATGACCCACGTGTGTTTATGGTAGCAGCTAAGACAGCACAAAAAGACGTCAATGAACATGTTATGCCATCGGAGATAAACAGTGGCGCAGGGTTGAGCCTGGAAAGTGCTTATCGCTCAGCAGTTGGAGAAACAATTGAACGGTATTGTTCCTCTTTTATACACGATGACCTTTTGTTAAAGTCATTCAATGAATTGCCAGATCGTGGTGCAGATCCCAAGGACTTTGCTTTTTATGCAAAAGAACAGTACAAGGAAAAAGGATTCCCATTTGCGGAATTTACACGTGATACTGTAGTTGCCTGGACCAAAGCAACAAATCTTGCTACAGGAGAAAGATCTTATGTTCCGGCATCGTCGGTGTATCTACCATACTTTTTCAAACCAAATGAAGCGCATACATGGATCTGTGTTTCAACCGGATTGGCATCGTCTAAATCCATGGTGGATGCAATACTGCGTGGAATTTACGAGGTCGTTGAAAGAGATGCTATTTCAAATATGTGGTTTAACCATTTATCTATGCCACAGATTCATTTAGCTGATGATACTTACTTAACTAACATCTACGAAAAACATATGAAAATTCCAAATTGTGAATATCATCTAATAGATATGACAACTGATACAGGAATACCAAGTGTCTTCGGCGTCTTAGATGAACATGGCAGGGGGAGCTTGGTGGCCGCTGCATCAAACTACGATCCCCGAAAAGCAGTTCTAAAGACCCTGATTGAATTGAGTCAAGGAAGGATCTCATGGAAAACTGATTTTGTTAAAGGGGTAGACAGAAAATTTAATGATGATTTTTCGGATATTAGGGATTTCAATTCACGGGTAGAGTTGTATACAATTCCAGATATGAAGAAACATATAAAATTTGTCTACGGTTCTAAAAAAAATAGTAGTATTCTCAAAAAAACATTAACAAAGCAGGATTCAAGTAGCTTATTATCAACCATTGTTAAACATATTGAATCCATAGGGTTACATGTCTATGTTACAGATCTAACCCCCCCGGACATCAGAAGTGCCGGTTACTGCACAGTACGGGTAATAATTCCTGGAATGACTGAAATTACTAATGATTCCGTATATCCAAGATTGGGAGGGGAACGGCTTAGAACATTACCAGTCGATTTAGGATACAAACAAAAGCCAACAGCATACGACAATTTTTATAGGATTCCACACCCATTTCCATAGTAAAGGAAGTCGAATGATGAGTATAGTTAAAGAAAATGAGAGACTAGCTAATCAGGCAATTTATGAACATAACAATCCTTCGATAGCTGAATTATTTCATGAAAACACAAAATTAAATACGTATACATTAAAGCAATTACAGTATTCGTTGGCGAAAGCCGTATCAAATCCTGATTTTAAACAAGCATCACTTAATGATGGGAAGAGTTATCCCACACTGGAACGAAAGAAGTTAACACCTCGGAGATCCTTAAACGGAAACATTGGTGATGCTATTTGGAAAAGGAGAAGTATCCGGAAATTTTCACCGAAAAACATCAGTTTTGAAACGATGTCAGATCTCCTCCAATACTCCTCGGGAATCAGTCACATATTAAAAAAAGAAAATGACAGTGTAACAGGATTTCGGACCTATCCTTCCGGGGGTGCACTATATCCGTTGGAAATTTATCTGGTCATAAATAGAGTTTCTAATCTGTCTACAGGAATCTATCATTACAATGTTAGATCAAATTACCTAGAGATTATATCAACAGGAAACTTACAGGAACAAATAGATAAGTTGCATATTAGAGATCAATTAATTGAAGAATCAGGCATAACCATATTAGTAACCGCAACTTTTAAAAGAACCACTTATAAATATGGAAACCGTGGCTATCGTTTTGTATTAATGGAAGTGGGGCACCTTTTTCAAAACATTGCATTGGTGGCGGAAGCACTGAATCTTGGTACGTGTGACATAGGTGGGTATGAGGATGACGAACTTAATACACTTCTACAAGTTGACGGAGTTAATGAAGCAGTAGTGGGCGAAATAGCGGTTGGTATTCCCAGTCCCTTTGGCGACAATACGATGCCCGGCATATATCATGAATAAGCTGAAATAATAAAAAGGTCGTGATACTTTTGGAACAGATAACATTGAATAACAATCTTCCTATTTTCCACCTAAAGTCTTCTAATCTAGGAGAACAGGTAAATATCACAGTCTGGTTTCGGGTGGGTTCACGGAATGATAAGGAGGGAAAGTTTGGAGCTGCTCACTTGATTGAACACTCTATGTTAAGAATATTAATAAATAAAAATATTGATCTAAAGGAGTATTTACTTAAGAATGCCCTAGAATACAAGATCCTAACGAGTATCGATTTTATCTTGCTTCGTTTTATCTGTACTAAAACTAAATCATTGACTATCCTACATGACATAAAAAAAGCCTTTGATGAAGTAAAAATAAAACCCGACGTATTTAATCAAGAAAAGGCATTAGTTGAAAATGAAATAGCAATCAAAATGGGCACGCAAAGTAAACAATACTTTGATACTCTACGTGAGAACATCTGGTCATCTAATTTGGGACATCCTATTTTGGGAAATTCATTAGATATTCAGTCTATAAACGTAAGAGAAATCACAGATACTATCCAATGGTTGTGGAACAAGAAGAAGTTCTTTGTGCTTTACACTGGTGACTTGTCTCTTCAACAATTCCAAATTACATTTAATCCTAGTGTTAGTTCTGTTGGATCAAATCATTTAACAGACTTTCCACTAGTGCCAGCCAAAAAGGCAACCATAAGAAAAAGTAGTATGGAGCTTAATATTCCTGAATATACAACGCTCAATGTATCTCTCATTTACCCGCTAGAAAACAAGGTTATGGAAAAGAATGCGTTGTTGATGACCCTTTTGAGTAGGTTAATTGCGTTTGGAGATATGGGCTTTTTGTCGAAGGCACTACGAACCGGAGAATCACCTTTATACTATGTGATGGCCTTCCCGTTTTCTTTTCAATTTGAAAATGTTTTGATTGTCAACTTCATTGCAAAACATGAACAGGTCAGTCAGATCATCGATTCTACTCAGACCGCAATTCACAATCTTAATTCCAATTTAGAAAAAGTGTCACAGTACTTCGACATTGTTAAAAAGGGATTTGTCAATGACATTAGTAAAGCACAGCGATCGGATTTTGATGCCATGAATTATATTGGACAAGCGCTTATATACAATCACAGGGTAAATCGTCTTAGTGAAACGACAAAAGAAATCAATAGCATTGATATTGAAATGATAGAGAATTTTTCAAAAACAGTTTTTTCAACTGACCAGCCTATGTATTTTATTGCGGGTGGGGAGGAAATGAGTTATGAGTGATATAATCCAAATTAAACATCTAAGTTTCCAGTACAAAAGGAGCAAAATCCCCGCTTTACATGATATCGACTTGAACGTAAAGCAAAACGAGATCATAGGTCTTGTAGGTCCAAATGGCGCAGGGAAATCGACTCTTATCAGCATTATGGAAGGCCTTTTAACCGCATATACGGGACATGTACAGGTTTTGGAAACTAATGAAATAAAACATGCACCACGACAAGCACAAATACAAATGGGAGCTCTTTTTCAATCCAGCGGCTATTTAGATAATTTGAGTGTTCAGGAATCATTAACATTATTTGCTCAAATGTATTCAACTTCAGTTACACCAAAACAAGCATTAGCACACATGCACGCTGAGGAACTGCTTCCTAAAAAAGTCAAAAATTTATCTGGCGGTCAAAAACAACAGTTTGGTATAGCATTAAGCTTGATTAATCAGCCTAAATTACTATTTTTGGATGAACCGACCACCGGTCTTGATCCCGATGCACGATTACATTTGTGGAAAGTTATTAAGCAACTACGCGGCCAAACTACCACGATTATTTGTTCACACTATATGGAAGAAGTGGCTTATCTGTGTGATCGTGTCTGTTTTATCAACGAGGGCCAAGTTTACGCCACGGACACCCCCTCGGGACTGATTCAACGTAGTCAGGCAACAACCCGAATTGAGTTTGCTTGTGAGAATTTATCTCAATTAATAACTGGTCAAGGGGCGTCACTTGCTTCAAATGCACATCGTATGGGGGAAAATAGATATTTCATCATGACAACCAATCCAAGTGAATTTTTACCTACCCTTTACAAATTAGAGGAGCACTCACACTTGATAACCGACATTGATGTAAAGAAACCGACATTAAACGATGCTTATTATAAAATCACTGGCGAAGTTATGGAGGATGATAGTAATGAAACGATACATTAATATTATCCGGCTTTTGTTATTAAATGAAATTCGGAATCGTGAAGCAATGATATTCTCCCTACTATTGCCGCTTGCAATACTAATTTTAATTGGTGAGTCGGATAAAACTCAAGTGAATTATGTTTACGCTGGCATTATCTGCATTGCTTTTGGCTCAATGGCACTGGTTGGTGTTCCTTCCCAACTTACTAACTATCGAGAAAACGGTATACTTAAACGGGTAAAGTTAACAGAGTTATCATTAGGTGATTTTCTTGGCTGTGTCTATACTGCACAGGTGGTCTTTATGATTATTCAAGCAGTTATAATTACAATAGTGGCAAAAATAGTCTACAATTTAAAGTTTGATTTTACTCACGATTTTCTCCTAGGTATGGGGTTGCAAATTATATTGGGAATGTTGGCTCTCCTGTCCATAGGAGTAGTTATTGCTGCGTTATCCAAAAATACCAGAGCTGCTTCGACCATTGGCAATACTGTGATTGTAACTATGCTTTTTGTTGGAAATACACTGTTTCCATCAACTGGTTGGCCAAAGGCTGTTAAAAACGTTGTCAAGTTTTTCCCAATGAATACGTTAGGTGATGGCATTCGGAGAACCCTCATCAATAACTCACAAACCATGAACCACTTCATGTTTCAAACATTTAGTCTAGCTGCATGCGTTCTGATTTTCTCTGTGGCCGGTCTGTATTTACTAAATAAATCGGTGATTAATCATTAGAAATTAGAGTATGAAAACATGTCTTCATATATTTCGTCTATTTGTCAGGTATTTAGGCCACTTGTGCCCAGCAATTAAACCTGGTTCATGTCAAATAATAAGTTTGTACGATTGGATAGTCTCATAAAATGAACACTCATCTTTGTTATTCCATATTGTAATTTACTAGATTTGAAATACAAACTTTTTCAAGGACAATTTTACAGTTTAATTGTCGCACAAAGGTACCCGCATGTTCCCTTAAAGTGCTAGAAATCTGATTTAAAATAGTCGAAAGTCAGTCATAGTCATGCTATAATGTAGACAGAAAAAGGAAGTCCCGCTAGAACAGGACTTCCCATGTAGAGCCGTTAAAGACGGTGGCAGATTTTAACGATATTTAATAACCGCTAGCTGACCAGAGCTAAGGCGGTTATTTTTTTTGCTGACTTTTGATCAGCTCAACAATTAATGCGATTAAGGCCACGATAAAGGTACCGAAAGCCAACATTAATTGTAAAGCGTCCGCAACGGACACTTAAGCTACTCCTTTCGTTAGGATTTATGGGCTTTAACGGTTTAACACCATAAGCACCACCTCCGATCGGAAATAGCCACCGCCTTAACTTCTCTACTTGATCCATTATACAGGGAATATAATTCCTTTAAAAACATATTTTTTAAATTCAGTAGTGTATTTTATGTTAAATGAGAATACAGTGTTAATGTAAGTTATTTTGTAAAAAAATCGAGCACAAAAGATATGGCAATTATGCCCTTTATCAGTGTGTTTGTTTATATCTATAGGAGGTTTTATTTTTGGATATTGATTCTGTAAATAGTTTTTTAAACGAAACAAGAAAATCACAACAGTCTATAAATACTGATATAACAATTGATGGACGGGGGTTGTTGCAACGCTTTTTCTATAGAGGACAAGCAAATGATTTCAAAAGTAGTAATAACGTTGCTAGCATCTTTAGGCAGGGAAAGCTCCCCGGATATACCCCTGAATATTCATTTACTAATGAGTACATGCGTAGGTACGCAAATGATTTTAATAATTTAGAAAATAATTTTTCTCGGCTTTCTTATATGCAACATTTTGGCTTGCCAACTAGGTTATTAGATGTAACGACTAATGCTCTTGTGGCTCTTTATTTTGCCTGTCAATCTCATATTGATTCTGAAGGACATGAAACAGACGGGATAGTTACCATGTTTGTGTCTAATAAGACGCAAAATATTAATGACTACACGTATTACAGTAGTCATAGTGATACTGTAGAAATTTTGTCAACACTAGCTTTAATGGACGAAGCTAAAAAGAAAGAAATTTATGACAGTATATCTTGTTACAATAAAAAAGTTGATGGTTTGTTAAAGGAAGATCTAAATCATTTATACGATGATTGGTACATGGATCTGGTCAGGAAGTTCCCAGAGGGCTATTATGAGCAACTATCTCCGGAAAGTAAAAAAATATATGATTCACTGAATGATATTTATAATGATATAAATAGGTCTTATGTAGTGCAGTGCTTGTATCATGAAATTAAAAGAGATACTGGTTATTTCGCTGATTTGATTAACTTCAGAACTTTGATTCATCCATTCTTTGTAGAACCATCACTTAACAATAAAAGGTTGCGTGCTCAAAGTGGCTTTTTCCTTTTTGAACCTTACGATGGTGTATCATGTAGCTTGCAAAGTATTCATGATGATATTGATAGTAAAGTGTCTCTGTACAATAAAAACAATGAACCAATTAGATTAGTAATTCCCAGTGAAAAAAAGCAACAAATTTTAAAAGAATTGGATCAATCGTTTGAAATAAACCAAGCTGCTTTATTTCCAGACAAAGAAAGCGTGGCTCACTATATCAAAAACCAATTTTTAGGATAATTTATCCTAAGGCCAATAGGGTATGCCCTAATGGCCTTTTTTATTTCTGTGCTATACTAGGAATTACAGATGTTCATTAGAACTGTCCAAAAGGAGAACTGAAAATGGCTAAAATCGGTTATGCGCGCGTGAGTTCCAAGGAGCAACATTTAGATCGACAGTTAGCGGCTTTAAAAGGCGTTGATAAATTATTTACGGATAAATTAAGTGGAGCTAACACCAATCGACCTGAACTGCAAAAAATGCTGGCCTATATTCGTGAGGGTGATATTGTCCTGGTCACTGAACTAGATCGCTTAGGCAGAAACAACCAGGATTTAACTCAGATCATGAACTCCATTCAAAATAAGGGGGCCACCCTAGATGTGTTGAATTTACCGACCATGACGGGGATTGCGGATCCTAACTTGCGTCAACTGATGACTAACTTAATCATTGAACTGTATAAGTATCAGGCCGAAAGTGAACGGAAGCGGATTATTGAGCGTCAACAACAAGGGATTTCTCTGGCCAAGCAGCAGGGCAAATATCATGGACGCAAACCCCAATACACCCAAGACGATCCCCGCTTGCAACATGCTTTTAAACTTTATCAGGCAGGCATGAGTGATGTAGATGTTGCCCGTAATACAGGGATTAAACGGACGACCTTTATCAGATATCGCAAAAAATATAGAATCTTTAAAAATGAGCTTTAAAAATGAGTTAATTGTCAGCTTAATTATTTAATAAATTGTTTGTTTATTTATTTGTCTACTAATGATATAATTAAGCTAGATGAAGGAGGTATCAAGATGAAGATTATTACTTTTACTGCTATCAAGGGTGGTGTTGGTAAAACAACCTTGACTTTAAATTATGGTGATTGGTTAGCCAAACATGGTAAGAAGGTTCTATTAATAGATTTAGACCATCAGTGCAATTTAACAACCGTTTTTGAAAAAACACGACGAAACAATACCATCGCTGAAGCGTTTAAAGAAAATGACAATGCTCAAAAAGTAAAAATTGACAGTGTCGGACCGAATCTAGATTTAATAGCCGGTTTTATAGACCTAGATGTTTTAGGAAGTTATCTAGAAAATAATAGTAACAAAGAAATGATGTTGTTCATGTGGTTTAAAAACAACTCCGATTCATTAAGCTTAACCGACTATGACTATATCTTAATTGATACGCACCCAGATTTTAGCACCATCACTAAAAACGCTATTGCTATCAGTAATTACCTGCTTAGTCCCATTACACCGAGTGAACATGGCTACAATGCCAAGTTTGACCTAGAAACACGACTCGAAAAATTCAGAAAATCACTTTTTGACTATCGAACTGGCGAAACTTACGTTGACGCAAAGCTTTTCTTTATCGGTAATATGATTAGACATAATACAAGCATGTCTCGCGATTTGCTAAAACACATAGATGGCGATGAAACAGTCGCAACTATAATTCCTGAAAGAGAGCTCTTTAATAAAGCTACTGCAAGGCACGCTTCAATATTTGAATTAGCAAATCATGATGAATCCATTTTAAAGCAAAATCAAAAGTTCATAGAACACGCCGATCATCTTTTTCAAGAATTAGTAAATAAAACCAAGTAAGGAGAGTTAGATTATGAGTTTAGATTCATTCAACCATAAAAAAGACGAAGAAATGAGAGAAAGTTACGAAACTACATTGAAAGACAACAAGAAAGATGCAGTCGCATTTTTGAAAAATATCAGCCGAAAGGAAGTAGAGCGTAAACGATCTGTGACCTTCTCAATTACTGAAAGTCAACTTAAAAAAATGGATACGGCTGCCCGAAAAAACGGATTTAAAAATCGTTCAGAATTCTTAGCTTCAATCATAGATGCAATTTAGCAGTTAAATAAATAAATAAATAATAAAACAAGTAAATACGCAATTTGTTCGCTTGATTAATTTGTGATTAGGTAAAAACTAGTAAAGTGCACTAAACCAAATACGGTTGCCTGTAGGTAAGCGCTATGCTAGACTAAGATTAATTTAACAACCGAATAAATAGATCAAGCTAAACAGAAAAATCCCCGATTCACGAGGAATCGGGGATTTTAGGTTTAGCAAGTAGCTAATAGCGAGCTACTTAGATTCAGACGATTTAGACCGCCAAGTTAAAATCGTCTGAACATTGTTCTTAATTTGTAGGTTAATTATACCGCAAACCAGTCCTATGGGACAAGTGAAGGATAGTTAAAAACAAATTGAATCCAATGGGCTAAGTGGCTAACCAATGCTATTTAGTCCATTTTTGTTGTTAGAAATTAAAAAAAGTTGCCGTATGGGCAACCCAGAATAGACACATGCCGGTGAATTTACAAAGCCGATCACGTCCAATGTTCGCTTTGTAATTCAGTTAAAGCATATCAGATTTGTATTTTAAAACAAGTCAGATGTTTTAGCAACTCTCTTTAAGACGACGTGTGTCAGTTAAGAAAGGGAGCTTTTATTATGGATCAATCAAACTTCAACTTTACAAATGCTAAAAGGGCCTATGAAGTAAAGTTTTACGCTTTGCCGCAGATCTTACTCCAAGGGGAAAAATATAAGGATCTTAGCGATAGTGCCATTTTACTTTATTCGGTGTTACGCGATCGTCTAAGTTACTCACTAAGCAATAATTGGGTTGACGAAAATAACAACGTATATTTCATATACACAAACAATGAACTAAAAGATTTACGAAACTGGTCAAATAATAAAATCAATAAGATTAAACACGAATTAATGGACGCAAACCTTTTGTATCAAAAACATATGGGGTTTAATCCAAGATCAGGCAAAAACGAACCAAATAGATTATATTTGGCAGATTTGGAAGTAACAGCAAAAGACGTTTATATTAAGCGAGAGCCATTAAAATCGCCTGAACCCCTTGGTACAAGCGGACTTCTCAAAAAGAGAAACCCGCATGATACCGTTGAACCCCTTGGTACAAGCGGACTTCTCAAAAAGAGAAACCCGCATGATACCGTTTCTGATACGTCTGAATCCCTTGGTACAAGCGGACTTCTCAAAAAGAGACAAGATCTAGACTATACTAATAATTTAGATACTAATAGATATAATATAGATACTCAAAAGTTGGACTTTTCCACAGCCCATTTTTCACCAGCAGAAATTCAAAAGCAAAACCAGGATTTGGTGCACCATGCTAATGACTTCTTAACTGATGAAGACAGTGGCTTACCGGTTTTCTTAGAACCGGAAGCAGTTCAACTACTTAGCTTTTGGTGCCGTACCCCACAACAAATGCGGCGCTTCATTGGCATTATCTTAAATGCTAAGTACCGAGTTGAGAAAGATCACAAAGATATTGGTGTCATAATCCCACTTGATGATGAGGAACTGAAACCTTTAATGACTAAAGCCTTGAGACGCTACTTTAACGCCCTGAGAAGCAATGAAAAGCACATCAAGAACGTGGAAAACTACTTGTACGGCACCATGCAAAACCTATTTGGCGTTTGGTGGAATAAACAAACGGCTAGAGAATATGCAGCCAAACACCCCGAAGAACAGAACACTGACAATGATCCTTATTGGAATTAAACGCCGTATAAGCTCATTTAAGCCGTTTTAAGTATTACATGCATAATTATATTAAAATCGCTTTAAAATCGCTTAGAAGCAAAAATAGACACCTTGAGTGGCTGAATTGGCGCTTGGTGGAATAAACAAGCGGCTAGAGAATATGCGGCCAAAAACCCTAACGATGAGTGTGCTTAAAACTAAAAAGCTATATAAGGCCACGCGTGGTGCTAGTTAAATCGTTCTAGACAATAAGCTAGATTATAAGTCAGAATAGCAATTTCTAATCGTGCTTGAAAGCCAGTTAAACTGCGCGCTCGATTGTTCTCGGCGTTGTAATAAGTTAGAAGTGAAAAAGTATTTAATAATACTTGACTTTTAGTTGAAACAGAACTATGGTCCTAGATGTAAACGCTTGTAGTAACTCCATAAAATACTATAAACGTATTATTTTTTGAAAGGCGGTATTTTTTATGGCTTATCAAACAAAATTTATGAAGATTGCTGAAGCACAAGCACAAGCTAATGTTGGAACACAAGTTGGTGGTCCATTCGGTACAGTAATTCTTGATAAAGACGGCAAAATTTTGGTTACAGGACGTAACCACGTATTAGCTCACAATGATCCTACTGACCACGGTGAAATTAACGCTATTCGTAAAGCCTGCAAGAAGTTAGGTACTTACGACTTAAGCGGTTGTACTCTTTACACGAACGCAATTCCATGCCCAATGTGCTTATCAGCAATTATTTGGGCTAACATCAAGACCTGTTACTACGGCAACACTCGTGAAGATGCTAAAGACATTGGTTTCCGTGATGACTTCATCTACAAATTCATTGAAGATGGCTTGAAAGACAAGAACATTCTTGATCTTAGTCAACATGACCGTGATATTACTATCAAGTCATTTGAAGGCTTTAAGAAAGATACTCAATCTACAATTTATTAACTTAAATTTAGCATGAAAAAGTAGGCTGACATCTGGTTAGTCTACTTTTTCATTTAATGGTTTTCGTTTGGAGGCAAAATCATGACTGATAAATCTACTGCACCTGAACTAACCGATGAAGAAATCAATAAGATGTCTTTAAAGGAAGTTTGGCAAAACAAGAAATTAGTGCGGAGTGAGTTTATTGCAGGCACTACTGGTTTCTTTGCCATCATGTACATAATCTTTGTTAACCCACAAATTGTGGCTGTAACTCATATCCCTACTCAGCTAGAAACTTTTGCAACTATTTTTGCATCAGCATTTGGTTGTATTTTAGGCGGTTTCTTATCAAATACCCCAATGATTATCGTTCCGGGTATGGGTATTAACGCCCTTTTTAGTTACACCATTGCTGAAAGTATGCACTTTACTTGGCAAGCTACATTAGCCGTTTCACTGATTAGTTCCCTGCTTTATGCAGCATTAACCTTTACCCCGTTAATTGATAAGATTGCGGATGCTATCAACGATTCTATAAAAAATGCGATTAATGTAGGTATTGGATTATTCTTAACCTTTACTGCATTAAAGGGCGTTGGTTTTATTGTTAGCGACAAGAGTAATTTCATTAAATTTGGTGATTTAAGAAGTCCAGTTTTGCTCTTAACTTTGCTTGGTATTCTGTTGACTATGTTCTTCCAAATCAAAGGCAAAGCTTGGGGCATGATTGCATCAATGGCAATTGTAACTGTAATTGCTTTGATTACTGGTAACGCAACCAATGCACACGCTATTGCATATAGTGACTTTGCAAATTGGGGCACAATCATCTTTAAGCAAAGCTTTGTATTTCCATCTTGGGTTAAATTCTTAATTGCAACCTTTAGTATGTTAATGTTGATGATCTTTGAAGGCGTTGGTGTTACCAAAGGTTATGTTAAGGGCCAGAAGAAGATTAAGCGTACCTTGCAAGCTACTGGTTTAGCAAACATTTTTGCTTCACTTGTTGGTTCATCACCTTCTGTTGATGCCGCCGAAACAGGTTCAGCTTTGGCCGCAGGTGCTAAAACTGGTATTTCTGCTATAACTACTGGTATCTGGTTCTTAGCAAGTTTGGTTTTGATCCCTATCATTGGTTATATTCCATATTGTGCTACGGCATCAATTATTGTTCTGACTGGATCATTAATGATGATGGATGTTAAAAGAATTGACAACAATGACTTTTCTAGTTGGTTCCCTGCTTTCTTAATTATCTTTACCATTCCATTTACAGGTTCAATTTCAACTGGTATGGCTATGGGCCTTATTGCCTATCCAATTGCCAAAATTTGTTCTGGTAAAGTAAAAGACTTAAATGCCGTCAATGTGATCATCGCAATCTTATTTGCCTTATCACTCGCTGTTACTGCTTTTGCGGCATAATTTAAGACAGTTCAATCTAGTCAGACTCTTTCCTATTATTACTATTTACAAGTCGAGTCTAACAAGATTGGACTTTTTATTTAACTAAAACGATTTAACTAGCACCACGCGTATAAGGCCATTTAAGCTGTTTTAAACAGATAGAGCATAATTATATTAAACGAGTTTTAAAATGCGCTTACGGGCACTTTAGGAACGTTGTATAAGTGCCATTGCGGAAAGGACAGCAAACTTAAATTCACAACTTTTAAAGAAGCAGGCTAATTGAGATGGTACTCAAAGATTAGTATAATGTGAGTAGTAATAAAGGGGGGGCGAGAAAATCATGGCAGTTAAGGAAAAGAAACGCGTACAAGTCCAGATTGACAAAGAATTGGCAGATAATACCGAAGCCGTTTTAAGCCAGTTAGGTCTAAACCCAACTACCGCGATCAATATGTTTTATAAGCGGATTGTTGCTAATGGTGCCTTACCTTTTAATGTGTCTTTAAGCGAAGAAGAAAGAGCTAATTTACGCTTTTTAAAGGCTACCAAAGAGACACCAGTAACAGAGTTCAAAGACGCTAAAGAAGTCGCTGATTGGCTCAATGATCCAGATGAGGACTAATGGCTTATCAGATTAAATAAATTAATAACTTGGAAGTGTGATGAACATGAAAGATACAATCACAATTAATGACTTTTTTGAAATTGCCAAAGAAACTGATTTAAAAGATTTACTTGATAAGTCATTACATGAGCCAGATCCAGAAAAGCGCAAAGTATATGACGCTTTATATACCTACTTTTTAGATAAAAGGCAAGATGAGGTTATTAAGCGAAAGGACTTTGTCCGTTGATAGATAAACCAAAATATTACTTATCCAGAAAAGGTGCAAAAGCAGTTACAAAATTTTGCAGATCAAAACCCAGAAGTAAAGCCTAAAAATGATCCAGAAAATAAAAACGATCGGCCTAGTTATTAGGTTGATCGTTTTTGAGTTTATTCGGTTTATGGGCGTTAACATAGTCAGCAAATGTTTTTAAAAGTTCTTCGGTTTGTTCGACCGAGAGGTTATTAGCTTGGAAGTACTTTTCTAATAAAGCCCCTTTTTGAATTAATCGGCGAGAACGGGCTTTGCGGGCTTGCCGATTTTCATAGTATTTAGATTGCCGTAATTTAAAATCTTCCCGCTCAATTTTTTGTTTTAAACGCGCTTGTTGCTCGACTAGTTTTTCATATTGATTAGACATGGAATTTCCCCATCTCGTATGGCTAATGATCTACGGACTTTACCTTTAAAAATTCAGAAAATTGCTTAGCTAAAAGCTTAATCTGATCGTTAGACAAATTAGCATAATCTAAATTGGCTTGACTGATGATTTGTTTACCTAGCCGTTGTTCAATCTTATTTTTTTCGTCCTTAATTTTTTGATTAAGGGCTTTTAATTTAGCTTCTTGTTTTTCTAAGTTGCTTTGAGACATAACGATCCCTCCAATCATATTAGAAATAATCACCGACACTATATCATAAGGGAAACGTTAAGTCAAAGTATAAAAGTTGAAATAGCGAAGCGGAAGGCATACACTAAGTTAAAGTTAAGAGAATCAGAAGACCGAGTGAAACGAGGTCAATGCGCACTTACACGTCATCTTTGATGACGTTGTGCTAAACCCATTAAAACCTGTATTAGAAGTCGCCGATGGCGACAACAAAATCAAACCCATAAACCCAAATAAAGGTGGTGACCGACATGGCAATTTTTCACATGAGTTTTAGTAATATTAGTGCTGGTAAAGGACGAAGTGCGATTGCCAGTGCCGCTTATCGAAGTGGTGAAAAGCTATTTGATGATAAGGAAGGTCGCCACTATTTTTATGCCCGCTCGGTTATGCCAGAAAGCTTTATTTTGACGCCAAAAAATGCACCAGAATGGGCCAGTGATCGAGAGCAGTTGTGGAATGAAGTTGAAAAGAAAGATCGTAAATCAAACTCACGGTATGCAAAAGAGTTTAACGTGGCGTTACCGGTAGAATTAAGTGAATCCGAACAGAAAGAATTACTGACAAAATATGTGCAAGAAAATTTTGTTGATGAGGG
>NZ_JAUCAP010000023.1:0-37421 GCF_030361045.1 Lentilactobacillus sp. TOM.63 | reverse complement strand
TTTATTCTAACGAGAAACAAAAAATCTGTCATCAGTAATAGATAAAATCTATTACCAACAACAGATATTGTAGAACCGAAATTCAATTGTTTCTGAATTTGTCAAAGCTTTTTTCTTTTTGGAACGACTGCGGTAAAATTCAAATCCGATAAAGATCCAACCGATTAAGCCAATGATGAGACCGGCTGTTAATCCTTCCGGCCAGAAACTAAGCTTCACAGTATGATGCCCCTTTGTCATCGGCACATACAGGAACATGTTCTCCCACATCTTAGGGGTGACGGCTTTACCGTCAACAGTTGCATGCCAACCTTTCGAATAAGGAATTGTGGTCGTTAATGCTTGATTATTAGACTTCACATTGACAGTTCCACTCATTGATCGCTCATTCCACTTATTAATCTTGAAAGGATTAGCCTTCATGTCGTTTGAAAATTGTGCAATTTTGCTATTGTGGACTTTGTACAATCTAACATCCCGTAGCATTGTACTACTTGCATTCACAAAGATCTGGATATTAATGTTGCCCGCAACTTGTTCGTTACCAATATTGGCAATAATTGTTCGTTCAGAAGGGGTAAACTGTGTTTGATTTTGACCATCAACTGAGATTGAAATTTGGCCCTTATTAAAGTTGGTTCCAAGTGTCATGTAATAAGAGGTGTTGGCTTGAACAGGGACAGTCAATATGATGTACGACAGCTCCATCATATTTTTCTTCTTCAAGATTGCGTTGTTTAATTTAGAAATCTTGTAAATATTATTGTAACGAATATGTGAGTAATTGGCTGGTTGATAGAGGCTCTTAATATTTGGATCTAAACGGTTAGCCAGTTCATTTTGATATTCGATTGGATCTGAAGCAATTTTGTTATTATTCATGCCGCTCTTTGGTGCTAAGAATCCAAGTGGTAATGCATATGGGTTCTTGTAGGTTCCAATTAACTTGTCCTGTGAAAGGAGTTCATAACTGGTTAAATCAGGTTTTCTAGTAAGTGCTGGAACGGGTTCTTTTTGTTGCTTCTTGTTTGGATTATTTTCAGGAATTTGTTGATTCATGTAATACTTCATTCCCAGCAACGAATCAGTAAACATCGTTCCGTTTGAGTAAAGAACAAAGGAATCGCCGTTTGGTTGCCCAATGTGCTTAAAGAATTGAGAAGTGTTGGCCTCAAGGGTTGAAGAAAAGATTGAGCCACCGTTAAAGTCAGCAGCAAATGCGTCGTTCTTGGTCCGGGCAAAAGTTGTGCCAATCCGGTAGAAGCTCTTATCCTTTTGTTTAACTTGGTTAACTTCCTTACGAAGCATCTTGGTATAGGTTGTAAAATCATGACTCTTTAGATAATCTAAATTGTTGAGCGAAGTGACCATGTTAAGACCAGCTTCACCAGCCATCACGACGAAAACGGTGACGGCTAACAATAGGCTTTGTTTATAGATGGCACAGGCAATAATGACACCCGCACTGATAACAAGGAAAACACATCCCCAGATAAAGTTATCTGAGTGCAGATATTCGAAATGCTTTTTGAATATGCCCACGTAAGCGACTCCCAGAACGATAAGGCCCATCACGATTGAGAACCGCTTGGAATCAAGGCCTTCCTTTAAGATATGCAGGAAGGCGCTAAAGGCAGTTACAATCATCAAGAATGAGAAGAGATATGAGAATCTAAATGTGTACCAAACTGGTAGCTGCCAGCCGTGCCACAAAAGATCAAGCGGCTGGAAAACCATGGACAGAATCATAAACGCGGTCAGTCCAAGGTTGGCAAAGCGGACGTTTTTCTTGATACTTGAAATAAAGAAGTAATAAACAAATAAAATAACAACGATACTACCTACAAATATATTTGCGGTTCCACTTGGCAATTGTTTGAAATCAACGGAACCGTTGAAAAATTTACCAAGCATGTCAAGCGGATTGTATTCAAAGCGAATTTGGAACTGGTTTCTGGTATAATGAGTTTTTCCGGCAAGTAGCGAGAAGAAAGTTGGAATGAGCAGCCAGGCCGTTAAAATTGCACTCAAAACTGACGCCTTAATCCATTTAACAATGATGTGAAAGTATTTACTGGTATCGACCGGATAAGCCCTAGCAATGCCGTAAATGACCATATAAGCGGTGAGAAATAAAGCAATCATCCAACCCATGTAATAATTAATGATAAACATGATCGTGAGTGCGACAACGTAAAGTACACTTGATTTATCATGAAGGACTCTCTGAAATCCTAAGAAAATAATTGGTAGGATAATCGCTGCATCAATCCACAATGTGTTGAATTGGTTAGCAATCATCCAGCCCATCAGTGCGTAGGCGGTTGAAAACCCAACCACTGACCAGCTAACGTATTTCTTGGATTGAATCAAGAAATACCCAAAACTTAAGCCACTGAGTGCGTATTTGAGCAAGGTGATGATTGCAATTACACTAGGCAACTTTGAAAGTGGGAACAGCAAGATTAGTAAGTTTAAAGGACTCATTAAGTAATAACTCCAAGTCCCGATCATCCCACCACCCAGCGCGTTGGCAAAAGAATAAATAAAACCGCTTGGGTTATGTAAGAGGGTGTCTCGGTAGTGGGCAAAGAAATCAATATACTGTTGGCCCATATCAACCGTCATGATCGATGAATTGCCAAACGGCGCAAAACGGCGATAAATGAAGTAACAGGTTGCAATTGCGAGGGGCACCAAAAAACACATGGCGTAAATAATGAATCGTTTTGTCTTTTTGACTTTCATATACAACGTCCTTTTCTAAAAAATAAATATCATTGTTTAGAATATCATAATTAATTAAAGAATGGGGAACGGTTCTAGTTTTTACGGTAAAAATTTGATAGAATTGATTCCATGGCAAGGAGTAAATATCGTGAAAATTTTTAAGAAAAGAAACAAAAGAATAAAAAAGGGTAAGGCGGCATCCCTGCCCTTTCGAATCAATATTATCTTCATTATTGTTGGTATCTTGTTTGTTGCATTATTAACTCAACTGGCCTATCTGCAGGTCATGTATGGCGCTAAATTTAAGGCGGAAGTGAATCGATCCGACACGTCTGTTGTCAACGGCAATGTTCAACGGGGAATGATTTATGATTCCACTGGCCATATTCTGGTTGGTAATTCAGCTCATCAAGCCATTGTGTATACAAAGGGTGTCAATGATCTGACAACCGATCTCTACCGGACGGCCAATCGTTTAGCGGACTATATCACAGTTTCAACCTCAAGCTTAACGAAACGTCAGCTTGCTGATTACTATTTGTCGGACGCAAATAGACTATCAGCGGTCGAAAAGAAAGCGCCTGGAATTTCTTCTGGAGACAGTGAAGATGTGATGTATGATAAGGCCGTCAGTTACGTCGAGAAGATGAATCCTGACACTTTTAGCCATGCAACCAAAGTGGCGGCCACAATCTTCGCAAAAATGAGTGGTGCTTATCAATTATCAACTGTTAATATCAAGGATAGTGGGGTTACTCAGAGAGAAGTTGCCGAAGTTGGTGAACATCTTGCAGATATGCCTGGGGTGAACGTTGGAACTAGTTGGAGCCGAAATTATCCAAATGGTCAGTCGATTCAAGGAATTACCGGGACGGTATCTAATGAAAAGACTGGGCTACCTAGTGATCGCGTGAATGAATTACTCGCTCAAGGCTACTCACGTAACGATAGTGTCGGCCAAAGTTACTTGGAACGGCAATACGAGCCGGTTCTTCGTGGGACTAAATCTCAGACCCAGATCGTTTTAAACAGTGATAACCAGATTAAGAAAGAAATTAAAAAGTACGGTGGTCAAAAAGGGGACAACCTTCAATTAACCATTAACGCCAAATTCCAAAGGGATCTTCAATCCTTGGTTCGTTCTGCAGAGTCTGGTGCTGGCGGAAACTCAACCGGAACTTACGCGGTTGTCATGAACCCCAATAATGGGGCTATCATCGGAATGGGTGGGGTTAACCGGAATCCTAAAACCTCGAAGATCACTGATAACATTCTGGGAACAATCAACAGTTCAATTGTAATGGGGTCAGTTGTCAAAGGGGCAATGGTTTCTGGTGCTCTTATGGATGGCGTCATTACACCAACTAACAGCACCTTAACCGATCAACCGATTACCACCGGTGGGGTTAAAAAATCTTCATGGTTTAATCATAGTGGTAATGCAAACATTGCCGTGGATGCCAGTGGCGCACTGGAAGTATCTTCAAACTCTTACATGATGCAATTGGCTATGAAGGAAGGCCATTTCAATTATGTTGAAGGCGGTGCACTTACAATGAGTCCGAACGTGTTTAATACCATGCGAGGCTACTTCAACCAGTTTGGCCTTGGGATTGATACGGGAATCGATATTCCTGGTGAATCCACTGGACTTAAAGGTAAGAGTGGCAAATCTCACATTGGGAGTGCATTGGATTTAGCTTTTGGTAACTATGATGCCTACACCACCATGCAGGTTGCGCAATACATTTCCACGGTCGCCAATGGTGGTTACCGGATTGCCCCCCACGTTGTTCAATCAATCAGAGGAACCACGAAGGACGGTAAGCTGGGTCAGGTCAAGGCCACTGTTATGCCAGATGTTTTGAATCATATCGACATGACCCAATCACAACGAGCCGTCGTTAAGAAAGGCTTGTATGATGTGGTTCACGGAACCAACACGTACAAGACTGGTGGCGAACTTGATACGATCAAACCGGAGATTTCCGCTAAGACTGGTACAGCTCAGACATTCTACAATGGTAACGAAACCGTTACTTTGAGTTTGGCTTCCTATGCGCCGTCAACTCACCCACAAGTTGTGGTTGCCCTCGCAATGCCTAATTTAGGGGTAAATGCTGAGAGTAACAATATGCAGTTAGCTAAGAAAATTTACGCTGCTTATTGGAAGGATGTTCAATCAACTTCAACTGTTAAGTAAAAACACTTAACATTTATTGATTTAATCCTAGTAATTTTACAAGATTGATGATAAAATGTTTTAAGTTAAGGCTAATAGAGTAGCTGTATTAATAAAAAGTTTGGAGGTAGTATTCCATGCGAGTACACATTACTTTGGAATGTACAGAATGCCACGAACGTACTTACTTATCTAGCAAGAACCGTCGTAACAACCCCGACCGTTTGGAGCTTAAAAAGTATTGTCCACGTGATCGTAAAGTGACATTACATCGAGAAACCAAATAAGGCTTGGGTAAATAACCCAAACCTTTTTTATATTCACGAGCAATAATTAATTAAGCAAAAAGAAATGTTGGTGATATCGTGAGTGAACAAGATTTAAGTAAGCCACAACTGAGAAAAATTCAAGCCCAAAAAATTGAAGAATTCTTTCAACGCAAGGATGCAGCTGAATTGATTACCAACCTAGAATCCCGACTTTATACCGATCCTGATTATTTAAACAGTCAAATAGTTGGCATTACACTTAGTATGCCGGGAGAGCTAGACACATCACCAATCATCAAACATTCACTACAAAATGATAAACAAGTTGTCGTTCCACGAACTTTACCTCATCGACAAATGGAATTTGTACTGCTTGAGGAAGATACGTATCTGTCTCAAACGCCCTTTGGAACCCGTGAACCAGTGGGTGGAGAAATTATTGACAAAACAGACATTGATGCTTTAATTGTTCCGGGGTTAGCGTTTTCTAAGAATCATTATCGAGTGGGGTTTGGAGGGGGCTTCTATGACCGATACCTTGCTGATTTTGTTGGTAAGAGTATCTCATTAGCATTGCCACCACAACTATATGAACGACCCAGATGGCCGGTAGAACCTCACGATATCTTAATGGATAAAATTATTTATTGAACTCTTTTCATGCAAGGAGATACAATGAGCAAACTAAAAGATAAGCCGTTTGTCACGTATGGGTTGCTCGCAATCATGGTGGTTGTGTTCCTAGTGATGACTGCAATGGGTGGCACTACTAATCCAAATATATTGGTTGAATTTGGCGCCAAGTATAATCCCGCCATTCGTGCCGGGGAATATTGGCGGCTGATTACCCCGATGTTTATTCACATCGGTTTTACCCACATTCTAATGAATGGCATTACGTTATATTTTATCGGCGAGTATGTTGAGCAATTATTCGGTCATTGGCGATTTCTATTGATTTTTCTAGTGTCTGGAATTGTTGGTAATCTTGCCAGCTTCACATTTAGTTATGGATTATCGGCAGGTGCCAGCACGGCAATTTTCGGCCTCTTTGGTGCCTTTATGATGCTCGGAGAAAGTTTCTCCAAGAATCCTGTCATTACATCAATGGCCAAAACATTTTTACTGTTTATTGTCTTGAACATCGGAACTGACTTATTTGTTCAGGGAATTGATATTGCCGGTCATATCGGTGGCTTAGTCGGCGGATTCTTGGTGGCATACGTTGTTGGCGTGGGCTTTGCGAAAGTGAGTCCAGTTAAACGAGGAATTGCTGGCGTGATGCTCGTTATCATTTCCGTTGGGCTCTTTATTCTAGGAATGCAGGGAAATCTTTAATATTTTTCAAATTTGAAAGAAATTTTAATTGGGATGTGAGATAATGAAAACGCTATATGATGTTCAACAATTACTCAAAAAGTTTGATATTTATGTCTATGTTGGCAAGCGACTTTGGGACATTGAGGTCATGGCGTTGGAGTTGGATCATCTTCATGATGCTCAATTAATTACGCATAAGGAATTTATTCAAGCTAAGTTGATATTAAATCGAGAACATCGTGTCGAAGAAAAAAAGGAAAGTAGGGGTAACAACATTGGCAAAGAAACTGATCGGAATTGATTTGGGCGGGACCACAACAAAATTTGCATTCATTGACCAATCTGGAAATATTTTAACAAAGTGGCGAATCCCCACTGATATCAGTAATGCAGGCAGTAATATTGTTCCAAATATTGTTCAATCTATTGCAAATCAAATGCGCAAGGATGATTACAATTCCAATGACTTCTTGGGGATTGGAATGGGAACTCCCGGAGCTGTTGATCGTGAAAAAGGAACCGTTGTCGGTGCCTACAACTTAGGCTGGGAAATTGTGCAACCGGTTGGCGCCACAATTTCTGCTAATCTTCAATTGCCAGTTTTCATCGATAATGACGCTAACAGCGCCGCTTTGGGCGAGTTCTGGAAAGGTGCAGGTTATAAAGCAAAAGATGTTGTCTTTGTCACTTTAGGAACCGGTGTTGGTGGCGGGGTGGTTACAAACGGCCATCTTGTTCATGGAATTAATGGTGGTGCCGGTGAAATTGGTCATATTACCGTTCAACCTGGTGGCTATCTTTGTACCTGTGGCAAACGCGGTTGCTTAGAGCAATACGCTTCAGCAACTGGTGTCGTTCGACTGGCGAAAGATTTAGCCAAACAATTCACTGGTAAGTCACGAATCATTGAATTAATTGATAGTGATGAGGGATTAACTTCCAAAATGGTCTTTTATCTCGCTGATAATGGGGACATTTTGGCAAACCAAATCGTTGACAAAGTTTGTTCATATCTTGGGTTAGCATTGTCAGATGTTGGGAACATCTTAAATCCAGAAAATATCATTATCGGTGGTGGTGTATCTAACGCTGGCAACACCTTATTGCAGCCAACCACTCGTTATTTCCAAGAAAATGCCTTTCCATCAGTCCGAGATTCAACTAAACTAAAACTAGCACAACTTGGTAATGATGCCGGGGTGATTGGTGCTGCTTCATTGGCACTCCCACAATAGTCGGTTTCGTCCCAGTTGACATTAACAATAAAGTAAAGGTAAAGGGATGGTATTACAAGTGATAGTAGGAGCAGTTAATCCAAATATCGTGATGTCGATTATTTTGATTATTATTTTAGGTGTGTGGCTGGGCTATACACTTTATCAAAATGCACGAGTGAAAAAAGCAGCTACATACTTATCCAACGATGAATTTCAAAAGGGCATGAGAAAAGCACAAGTGATTGACCTACGTGAGTCCAAAAGCTTTAAGGATGGTCACATTTTAGGTGCCCGTAACGTGCCGTTTTCAACGATTCGAAATTTTTATAGTCAAATCCGGTCTGATTTACCCGTTTACTTGTATGATCAGGGCAAAACTATTAGTAAAAGGGCTGCCTTGTTCTTAAGCAAAAAGGGTTACCGAGAAATTTATATTCTGAAAACCGGTTACCAAAATTGGAACGGTAAGGAAAAGAAAAATAATATTTAACTGATTTGTGGATTCTAATGCAAATTTGGGTTGAATATACTAAATGAGGCTGGCAGCAAAACAATCGTTTTGTTCCAGCCTCATTTCAAAATGTTTTAGAATGTCAATCGTGCTTAGCTTAGAATCGCATGTGCTTTAAATTAACCATGGTGAGCGGAACGGCTCTTACGAAGCGCCCTACGACGGTTCTCTTCAAACTTACTTTCTTCATCCTCAATGGGATCGACCACCGCTTTTTTAAAAGTCATTAATGCAGCTAAACCTGCAGTGACTGTTCCAACGACACCAACTATGAGACCACTTGTAAAATGTTTCATTTCAAACCCTCCAATGCAACTTGATACTTTCATTATGCGTTATTTGGGTTCAGAATTCTAGTTAATTGATTAATTATTGTACGGATTATTGGAGGTTGTTATGAAAATTGATACAAAAATAATTGCCCATCGCGGTAGTAAAGGGACCCGGCCTGAAAATACATTAGTGGCATTTCAAGCTGCAATTGACGACGGTTGTGATGGGATTGAAACTGATGTTCATTTTTCCAAGGATCATCAATTGATCATCATGCATGATGAAACGGTGGATCGAACAACTAATGGACATGGACTCATTCATGAAAAGAATCTTTCAGAATTAAAACACCTTGACGCCGGGATCCGATTTTCTGATGAATTTAAAGGAACTAGAATTCCAACTTTACAAGAAGTCGTTGAACTGCTCGTTCAAAACAATTTCCAAGGTGTTTTTAACCTTGAATTAAAAACCAACAAAATTCAATATCCAGGCATTGAGCAGGCGGTTTATGAATATTTTTCAGCAATAGATTATCCGTTTCAGCTAATTTATTCCAGTTTCAATGCGCAATCATTGGAAATTCTGAACAACATTGATCCCCAAGCTTATCGGGCAAAGCTATTCAAAACGGCTGCCAAACAAGCCAAAGCACTTAAAAAGAATCGGTTGATTGAGGATTTTCATCCAGATATTCGCTGGCTTAAACGCCACCCATTCTTCGCTGCTGCTAAACATCTTCGCCCATGGACGGTTAATTCAACGGAGGATATGCAATATTGTTTTGAGCGCAACATGGCGGCCATTATCACGGATTATCCGGCAAGAGCCGTCCAATTACGCAAGGAAATGCGGGGTGAGTAAAATGAAAAAAGTTCTGGCAATCGTTGGACCGACTGCAGTTGGTAAAACTGCCATGTCAATTAAAGTTGCTCAAAAGTTTGAGGGTGAAGTCATTTCTGGCGATTCTATGCAGGTTTACCGAAAGTTGGATATTGGAACCGCTAAGATTACTGACAGCGAAAAACAAGGGGTGCCTCACCATTTAATTAATATTCGCGACATTACTGAACGATATTCGGTCGCTGACTTTATTCACGATGCAACCGACCAAATTGATCAGATTATCAGCAGGGGGCATTTATCAATCATTGTCGGTGGCACTGGCTTTTATTTGCAAGCGTTGCTGGACGGCTTGGAATTGGGCGGAGATCAATACACAAATGATGGCCTACGGAAGAAGTTGTACCAAATTGCTGATACGGAAGGTAACATGGCTTTACATAATCGGCTCGCTTCAGTCGACCCTAAAGCCGCTGCCCAAATTCCTGCAAATAACGTCAGGCGAGTCATCAGAGCACTTGAAGTTTATAAAAAAACGGATCATCTATTTTCTGATCAGACGAATAATCCGCAACCGTTTGATTCGTTCGTTGTTGGACTTAATACCGATCGCAAGTTGCTATATCAAAGAATCAACCAACGTGTTGACATCATGATGAAGTCAGGGTTAATAGACGAAGCAAGGTATTTGTTCAACAATGGCGGGAATGAACTTCAAGCTGGCAAAGGGATCGGTTATCACGAGTTTTATGATTACTTTGCTGGCAACTGCTCACTTGAAGACGCCGTCGAGCTTGTTAAGAAAGATTCTCGCCATTACGCAAAACGTCAACTCACCTGGTTTAGAAATAAGACGCACCCCGTTTGGTATAACGTGATAGAACATCCTGACGATAGGGATCGATTGATTTTAGATATTGATAAATGGTTACGGAAGAAGATTTAGCCAACTGATGTCATAAAATATAACATTCACTATTGACATTGGTTTTAGGAATGGTATTATGGTTACAAGATTTAGGAGGTGAACAATGCGAGAGAAGGAATTACGGCGTTCAATGTCAGTTCTGCCGATTGGAACTGTGATGAAGTTAACTGACTTGACGGCAAGACAAATACGATATTATGAGCAGCAAGATTTGATTAAGCCCCTCAGAAACGAGGGTAACCGAAGGATGTATTCGCTTAATGACGTTGACCGGCTACTAGAGATTAAGGATTACTTGGATGACGGTTTAAATATCTCAGGTATTAAAGAGGTCTATAAAAAGCAATCCCAGTTGGAAGATGAGCGGAAGCGAAACTTAGAGAAGGGACTCACTGACAGTGATGTGAGAAAGATTCTCCAAGATGAATTTCTAAACATTGGTGGATTGAAGCCGCCTTCTTCGTCATTTGATGATCCGAATAATTTGAATAAACTAAATCACTGATGGGAGCGTTATATAGATGGCAACTAGACACGATTATACAAAAGATGATATTCGCAAGATGGTAAAAGATGAAGACGTCAAATTTTTACGTTTGATGTTTACGGATCTGTTTGGCACAATCAAAAACGTTGAAGTTCCAATAACTCAGTTGGATAAATTGCTTGATGACAAATTAATGTTTGATGGTTCTTCAATCGAAGGATTCGTTCGAATTGAAGAAAGTGATATGTACTTGTACCCAGATCTCTCAACTTGGATGATCTTCCCATGGAGTACTGATCGTGGCAAGATTGCTCGGGTTATTTGTCAAGTTTATCGTCCAAATGGCGAACCCTATGCAGCAGACCCCCGAAACAACCTCATCCGGGTTCTTGGCGATATGAAGAAAGCAGGATTTACTTCATTCAACATTGGCCCTGAACCAGAATTTTTCTTATTTAAGATGGGTGAAAATGGTGAACCAACCTTACACCTAAACGATAAGGGAAGTTACTTCGATATGGCACCAATGGATCTTGGTGAAAATTGCCGTCGTGAAATTGTATTAACGCTTGAAGAAATGGGCTTCGATGTTGAAGCTGCCCATCATGAAGTTGCCCCTGGACAACATGAAATTGATTTCAAGTATGCAGATGCGTTAACTGCAGCTGATAACATTCAAACATTCAAGCTGGTTGTTAAGACAGTTGCTCGTAAGTATGGCTTATATGCAACCTTCATGCCAAAACCTCTAAGTGGAATCAATGGTTCAGGAATGCATTTGAACATGTCATTGTTTAGCGACAAAGGCAATACTTTCTACGACAAGGATGGCAAATTAGAGATTTCTCAAGAAGCTTATTACTTCCTTGGCGGATTGTTGAAGCATGCCCGTTCATTTACTGCCGTATGTAACCCAATCGTTAACTCATACAAGCGTTTAGTTCCCGGCTATGAAGCCCCTGTTTATGTTGCATGGTCTGGTTCAAACCGTTCACCATTAATCCGAATTCCAAGTGCCCGTGGTAATTCAACTCGTTTGGAACTTCGAAGTGTTGATCCAACTGCCAACCCATATCTTGCCATTGCCTGTGTCCTAGAAGCCGGCCTTGACGGTCTCAAGAACAAGATCGAACCTGAACACAGTATCGACCGTAACATCTATCGAATGGATGCTCAGGAACGTCAACAAAGTCACATTACCAACTTACCTGATACCCTTCACAATGCATTGAAGGACTTGTCTGCTGACGAAGTTATGAAGCAGGCATTGGGCGAACACCTATATCACAGTTTCATTGAAGCCAAGAATTTGGAATACGATTCATACCGTACCCAAGTATCTGGCTGGGAACGTGATCAATATCTTGAAAAGTATTAATTAAAACCAGTTTCAAGTATCAAATCAAAAAGCTTTCATTTCTGTAACCAAAGTTTGGGTACTGAATGAAAGCTTTTTTATCTTGATTTCGACTAAAAAGGGTCTAAATTGACAAAACATTGAATAATCAAGCGATTAGCCCTTTATTTATCAGCGGTTTTCAGATAACATTAAGTGTATAAATAAGGGGAAAATGAGGCAATAATATGGACAGAAAAACTGAAGAAAATCAATTCAGTCAAAATGATACCATTTTGTCTTCGGCTTTAAAGCAGAAGATGGACTATTTGAATGACCTTAATGAGTCAATTACAAAGGGTGACGACCTTAAAATTTATGAATTAATCGATCCTAATCGATATGCCACCGAGGCTAATGGGGAGACTTTATCAGAAGCAAAACCTGATCATTTTAGTCTGGCAGCCGATTTAAATGCGCAATTGAGTCATCATTTGAGCAACAAATTGATTGATTATTTAGGAAAAACTTACCCGTTCTTTTATTATCATGAGTATGAATTGGGTAAGTTTCATATCTACTTTGGAAATTGGTGGGACCACCGCATGTTTGGTGATTTGGATCCAATTAATGTGCGATTCAATTTTTCTGAAGAAGAATATCAGATTTTGGCTAAGTCTTTCCAGTTGGAATTAGAGAATAGTCGCGTAAACGACGCTGAGATGAGACAACTTGGTGAGGAAAATGAAAAATTAACTCAGCTCATTGAGGACCAGGACAAACGTGATCGACGTAAAGAAGAAATTCGAAAACAACTCAAGGAAAATGAGGAAAAATCGCCAATGCCTTGGGAAGCCGGTAAGGTCAAAGAAGAACACCAGCAATTAAGTGATGCATTGCTTGAATTGACTAATATTGATGAGCAGGCATCAAACAGTCGACCGAAAATTAAAGCAAATGAGAATAAAATTCTTGCACTATCAAAGGAAGAAACAATCTTGAATCTTGAAAAGCAAAATATCAGAGCTTCCTTTGGCAGTTTTGATGCTTTCAACGAAAACAATCGGAATTTATATGCCAAATACATTCAGAATTTGGCAGAAGAATCGCAGGTGAGCGACGGTGAGTAAGGAAACTGAAAAGAAAGTTTTGACTACTAACGAGTTGCTCAATCACTACAGTGATTCAATTAAAAATGGCCTCAATAATGGAACAAAGTACGTTGATGCCTTTAATCGGTTAAACAATACATCTGACAAGAATGATCTGTTAGCTGCGGCAGTTGAATTGACTAATTATCAACTTAATTCTGATTTTGTTGTTTTTCCCCATCAATTTTCTGATGCCGACGTTCAGCTGGTGTTTTTGGAACGGATTTTGAGTTTATCCGGATCCAAAGGGTTAACCATTATTAATGCTGAACACGTTCAAAAATTGTTATGCAAGTTTGCTTCTCTAAGTGACAACACTTTCACCTTTACAAAATCGAGTAAGAATCCCACCGGCTTTTTCTTTGGGCCGACAGACTACAATCGACCATTATTCTATTTGAATTTAAAGACAAAGGAATTGATGTTCCATGGTTCTGCTTTGATTGATTACTTCGTGGTTGACTTAGAGGGAACAACGGTCAGTGATTCGAAAGCAGCACTGGAAGTTTTGCTAAAAGTTGCCGAAATTCTTAAAGAGAGCTTTGGATTTAAAATTGACTTCAACGTCTTGGATGGCGTCAATGGTGAATTTTATGAATTTGCTGCTGGTGAAATTCCGGAAGCAATTATGGATGAGTTGTTCGTTAAGTCAGCCGATAACAAATTCATCTTGATGGCTGATCAAAATGGTGGCGCATCGTTAACGTTGAATGATGGTACTCAACTTAAGGTTTATAATTCAGGTAATTCCGATCGGCCAAAATGGGGAGCCGCTATTTATGATGCCGACCAAAAAGAAAGTTGGCTCTATCTTTTACTTGATTACCCATTCATTCAGGAGTGGTACCTTGATAACAAAAAACAGTTGGAAATTCTCTCAAATCAGTTTGTATTTGGATAGGAGTTAATGATCAAATGGATTTACAAGCGCTCATTTCAGCATCTGTATTCTTAAATCGGCAAATTGAGGATAAAAAACAGCTTCATTGGGCAAACGAAGCCCGAATCAAAAATGCGTTTGTGGCTTTGGATGTTGAATTATCAGAGATGGCTAATACCTCGGAGTGGTTTAAAGTTTGGAAGATTCATCGTGGCAAAAGCGATCCTGATAAAACGCCCAGAGAAACGTTACTATATGAATATGTGGACGCTTTAGATTTTTATCTGTTAATTTCAAATCTAAAGAACTGGAACCACTTTGTGCTCAACTCCGAGAAAGATTTACCAAAGATTGAATCTTTAAAGAAGGAAGATAGTTTAGATAAGCAATATCTCGCAATGAAACGGATGTTGTTTGATGCTTACTTTAACCATAGTGGTGATAGTTTTAATCATTCATGGCGGCTATTCTTGAAGTTTGGTTTAGTTGATTTTGGGTATTCGGAGACTGAAATTGAAACTGCTTTTAAGGATAAGAACCAGATTAACGAAAAACGCCAAGATAATAATTATTAATCTAAACACTAAAAAAACCTTATTGGACCACTTTTAAAAGCGGACTAATAAGGCTTTTTCATATTAAAGATGTCGCAAGAGAGATTCGAACTCTCGACCTACGGTTTAGAAGACCGTTGCTCTATCCAGCTGAGCTATTGCGACAAATCAACACTAACAATTATATGAGATATTGAAGGGGGAGTCAATGTCTAATAGATAAATGTTTTGGATAATAATTACGATTTTCTTAAGAATCTTGAATTTTTATTAAATTAAGATGTGTTATGCGCTAATAATTTGATGCCAATAGCCTAATAGCCTAATAATAGATTTGTAGCAAAGGATTGCTATCACTATTAGGAGGTGGAAGTTGTGGGATTTGTCATATTTATTGTGCTGATTTTCATTGCGAGTGGAATTTTTCAATATTTTGCTGACTCTTCAACATCCATACGGGGGAACGGCAAACATTTAGCGTCAAGAAAATAGCGTGAGGCAAAAGGCATGTTTAATTATGGAGTGTGAATAAACAAGTGGAATATCGTGGGTTTAGATAACTGACTTGTTTGTTGACATCATCCACATTTGGCTTTTTGCTACAGATTTAATCCATCAATCAGTTGGATTTCCCCAAAGAGGTTGGGCAAATTTTTGACCAATTTTTCTTTGTTTAAAGGTTATAATATCTAAGGTTGACGAAGCACCAGCGATTATGTATACTAGTAACGTTGTAATTGTGGCTTCCACAGCTACAACCGCTCGATTCGAGCCATAAAGTTCCTGCAAAGGGCGCTTTGTATCGGCGAGTCTAAGCATAAAATATAAGGAGGTGCACAATATGTACGCAGTTATTACTACAGGCGGTAAGCAATATAAGGTTTCCAAAGGCGACGCAATTTACGTTGAAAAATTAGACGCAAACGAAGGCGACAAGGTTACTTTTGACCAAGTTGTAATGGTCGGTGGCGATTCAGTTAAGGTTGGTGCTCCATTAGTTGATGGCGCATCCGTTACTGCAACTGTTGAAAAACAGGGCCGTCAAAAGAAGATTACAATCTTCCGTTACAAGCCAAAGAAGGGCTCACGTTCAAAGAAGGGTCATCGTCAACCATATACCAAGGTTGTTGTTGATTCAATCAACGCTTAATTTTATATTTGAGGTGACTGACAGATGATCAAGGCAACAATTAACCATTACCATCATCACGTGAGTAGTTTTACGATCACTGGTCATGCTGATGCCGGCGAATATGGGCAAGACATTGTTTGCTCTGCTGTTTCAGTGTTGAGCATCACAACGGTTAACGGCCTTCAAGAGGTTGCTGGCATGGATGTTGATGTTGATAGTGATGATAAAAATGGCGGTTATCTGTCGGTTCATATTCCCGTCACCGCCGATTCAAAGAAACGTATTCAAGCAGATGCAATTCTTGATACCTTTCAAGGTGGCATGACTGACATAGCTTCAAGTTATAGTCAATATATTAAATTAAACACAGCAAATTAAATAAACTTATTCGGAGGTGTAACCTTATGCTAGCAATGAACTTACAATTCTTCTCTCACCATAAAGGTGGTGGATCAACTGCCAACGGTCGTAACTCAGCTGGTCGTCGTTTAGGTACGAAGGCTGCTGATGGCTCATCAGTTCACAGTGGATCAATCATTTATCGTCAACGCGGTACTCATATTTATCCTGGTAACAACGTTAGTCGTGGTAATGACGATACTTTGTTTGCTTTAGTTGACGGTGTCGTACGCTTTGAAAGAAAAGGCCGTGACAAGCGTCAGGTTTCAGTTTATCCAGTTGCTGAAGCTGCTAAGTAGTACTTTTAAATCTTGAATGAATGAGGAGCTGGGACAAAACGGTGGTTTTGCTTCCCAGCTTTTTTAATCGAATTTTCGGGATTAATTCATTATAATTGGATATTTAGGGACGAAGTATTATATAATTAAGATTGTTACTTTACATTTAGGAGGAACAAAAATGGCAATTTCGACTGCTGATTTTAAGAATGGTTTGACCATCGAAGTTGATGGTGCAATTTGGAGAATTTTAAGTTTCCAACACGTTAAGCCTGGTAAAGGTGGCGCCTTTGTTCGTTCAAAGCTTAAGAACTTACGAACAGGTGCTGTTCAGGAAAAAACATTCCGTTCTGGTGCAAAAATGGAACAAGCTCAAATTGATACCCGTAACATGCAGTATCTTTATGCAGATGGTGACCAACATGTATTCATGGATATGGATACGTATGATCAGATTTCAATTCCAGCTGAACAAATCAAGGCAGAATTGAACTATCTTCAGGAAAATATGGAAGTTAACGTTATCCAGTATGGCAACGAGACATTAGGAGTTGAATTACCGAACACGGTTACCCTCGAAGTTGCTTCTACTGAACCTGGAATCAAAGGTGATACTGCATCTGGTGGTTCAAAGCCCGCAACAATGACAACTGGTTTGACGCTACAAGTACCTTTCTTCGTTAATCAAGGTGACAAATTGGTCATCAACACCACTGATGGTACTTATATTTCCAGAGCATAATCAGGTTAACTGATTTGATTGAAAACGGAGGCTTTAATATGGCTGAAGATACGAATATTGCCCTTCATACCAACGATCCAGAGTTGGGAAAAATTGAAATTGCCCCTAACGTCCTTGAAATTATTGCCGGGGTTGCAACAACTCAAGTAGATGGCGTTAATCGGATGCAAGGTTCTCTGTCCAATAGCGTTAACGAGTTACTTGGCCGTCGCAAAGAGCATAGTAAAGGTGTTAAGTTAACTTACACTAACGAGGAACTCGCAGTCGACATTTACGTTTATTTGAATTATGGGGTTTCTGTCCCTAAGGTTGCCTTACAAATTCAAAGCCAAGTTGAACAACAATTGTATTTTATGACCGAATTAAAGGTTCATGAAGTCAACGTACACGTTCAAGGTGTTGTTCCTGAAAAGACCACCAGCACTGTTGACCCGAACGATCCTTTTGCTGCTGACGATGAAGAAGACGGTGAGAATTAGTGGAACTAACACGACATCATATTCGCGAGCTTGCATTTCAAACATTATTCGCGCTTAATACAAATGAACAAACCGATTGGAAAGATTTTTATCAAGTCCTGACTGATGGTCAATATGGTGATGAGTACCCAAGCTATCTTCATCAGCTCATCGCAGGCGTTTTAGAGCACAAGTCTGAAATCGATCAAATGATTGAAAAATATTTGATATCTGGTTGGTCACTCAATCGGATTGCCAAAACGGACTTGATTATTATTGAAATTGCTTTATATGAAATGATGTATGTTGATGATTTACCCGCAAAGGTTTCTATTAACGAAGCAATCGAACTCGCAAAAAAATACAGTGATGACCGTTCTCGTAAATTTGTTAACGGGATTTTGTCACATGCATTAGAAGAACTGGTAAAATAGATTTACGCAACTGTAAGTCTATTTTTTTGTACATACGACACTGGATGTTATTAAGAGAGGAAGAGATTTTTCGATGGCAACGATTATTGACGGTAAGGCACTTGCAAAGAAACTGAACCAACGTACCAGCAAACGGGTAGAAGAATTACAATCGCAGTTTGGGGTTACCACAGGGCTTGTCGTCGTCATTGTTGGAAATGATCCGGCAAGTGAACGTTATGTTCGTAATAAGAACCGAACAGCTAAACGATTGGGAATTAATTCAACCGTCAAACAATTACCGGCGGATACTTCAGAAGCAGACTTGTTAAAATTGATTGCAAATTACAATGCAGACCCCGCAGTTCACGGTATTTTAGTTCAAGATCCACTTCCTGACCAGATTAATGAAAAAGATATCACCCGCGCCATTTTACCTGAAAAGGATGTCGATGGCTTTCATCCAATCAATGTTGGGAAGTTATATTTGAATGATACAACCGAATTTCCAGTTTCTTGCACGCCTAAGGGCATCATGACGATGTTTGATGAATATCACATTTCATTAAAAGGGAAAAATGCAGTCATGATCGGACGAAGTGCCATTGTTGGCAAGCCAATGGCAGCCTTAATGTTAAATGCCGGTGCCAGTGTGTCGATTCTTCACAGGTTTACCAGGGACATTACTGAATACACAAAGAACGCAGACATCATCGTCTCAGCTACGGGTCATTTACATACCTTAACGAAAGATGCGGTTAGGGAAGGGGCAGTGGTTATCGACGTTGGTCAAAACATTAACGAAGCAGGTCATTTGGTTGGAGATACTGATTATGACGATCTCTTTGATAAGGTGAGTTATATTACCCCAGTTCCAGGCGGTGTGGGCCCAATGACCATTGCAACCCTCATGCAACAAAGTGTTGATTTAGCAGAATGGAGTAGTCAAAGTGGTAAATGATTCTGTCACTAGCGATTATTTGACCGTTAGTGCCTTAACTAAATATATTAAAAGAAAATTTGACGTTGATCCATACTTATCAAAAGTCTATCTAACGGGTGAAATCTCTAATTTTCGGTTGCGGCCAAATGCCCATCAATATTTTAGTTTGAAAGATGATCGTGCCAAGATTAGCGCCATTATGTTTAAGTCAGCTTTCAATAGAATCAAATTCACGCCTGAAGAAGGGATGAAGGTATTGGTGGTTGGTCACATTTCATTATATGAGCCAACCGGTAGTTATCAAATTTACGTTGACCGCATGGAACCTGACGGGGTTGGCCAACTCTACCAAGCTTATGAGCAACTAAAAAAGAAGCTTGCTGATGAAGGATTATTCGATTTACCCAAAAAGCCGTTAACAAAGTTTCCCAAGCAAATTGCAGTCGTGACTTCTCCCAGTGGTGCAGTGATCCGAGATATTATCACAACCGTTCGCAGGCGTTATCCAATTGCTCAAATCGTTTTGTTTCCAGCATTGGTTCAAGGAAATGAAGCCAGTGAGGATATCGTCAACCAAATTCATCGAGTGAACGGTCTCGGCAATTTTGATACGTTGATTGTTGGCCGTGGTGGCGGTTCAATCGAAGACCTCTGGCCATTTAACGAAGAAAATGTTGCCCGCGCAATCGTTGGGAGTCGGATCCCGGTTATTTCCTCTGTCGGACATGAAACCGATACCACAATTGCGGATTTAGTTGCAGACGTTAGGGCTGCAACGCCAACTGCTGCAGCGGAACTAGCCGTCCCTCGTTTGGATCAGGTTCTAGTGGATTTAAAGACAACCCAGAATCGAATCATTAACGCCACTTATCAGATTATCCAGCAAGAGAAATTACGATTGAAACGATTGCAAAAGTCAACCGTTTTCACCACTCCTCAGAGAATTTACGAAAGTTTCTCACAGCGACTGGATTTGCTGGTTCAACATTTGTATAATCAATCAGATAGGATTACGAGTAAACGGAAAGAAAAATTTGCCGATCTGAATATGAGATTACGGCTTGTGGCGCCAACGTACACAATTAAGGAACAACAGCAAAAACTGAGTGCACTTCAGCAACGATTAAAGCAATCCGCAATTCAAACGATTAAAAACAACCAGCAACAGTATCAGATGCTGGTAGCGTCACTAGACCATTTAAGCCCACTTAAAATTTTAAGTCGAGGCTATACATTTACAACCGATGAAAAAGATCAATTCATTAGTCAAGTTGCCCAACTTAACACAAAAGCAATTAAGGTCCACTTTAGTGATGGTATTGTTGAAGCAACTGTATCGAAAATAACCAAAAAGGAAGACAATCAAGATGGCTGATAAACCAGAACAGAATCAAACATTTGAACAAAAAATGGATCAGTTGGAAACCATTGTCAATCAGTTGGAACAGGGCAATGTTTCCCTTGAAGATTCGATGGAAAAGTTTAAAACTGGCATTAAATTAAGCGAACAACTCCAGGACACTTTAAGCAAGGCTGAACACACCATGGCTAAAATGATGGATAAAGATGGTAATGAAGTCTCCTTCGAAAGTCCAGATGACAGTGATAATCAAAAAGGTGATAGTAATGGCAACCAAGCTTAACATATTTCAATCTGAGTGGCTTCCAAAAATTAATCATTTTCTTGAAACTCAAATTCCAGCTGATACCGATGAAGAAACCCTCGCAGAAGCAATGGGCTATTCGGTTAACGCCGGTGGCAAACGGTTACGACCGCTTTTTACGCTGGCAGTGTTATCCATTTTCGACAAGCCGATCACACATGACGTTTTAAAATCCGTTTGTGCATTGGAATTAATGCATTCCTACTCATTAATTCATGATGACCTGCCTGCAATGGACAATGATGATCTACGCCGAGGCAAAGCAACCAATCACGTTGTCTACGGAGCAGGGATGGCCACACTTGCTGGCGATGGCTTACAAGCACTGGCTTTTCAATGGTTGGTTGACAATCAGTTGCCTGCAGAAGTTCATTCTGAGTTGACGCTTGAACTTGCCAAGGCGGCTGGTCCTGAAGGAATGGCTTCTGGTCAAGCTGACGATATTCATTTTGAAGGGACCAGACTATCACTGGCGGGACTTCAAAAATTAGATAGGCATAAAACGGGCGCATTGATTCGATACGCGATCAACGCTGGGCTAATTATTGGCGGCATTTCCCCTGACGATCGTTTTGATCTTTTGGCGTTCGCTGAATCATACGGGGCCGCCTTCCAAATTTACGATGATATTTTGGATGTCGTGGGCACAGAACAGCAAATTGGCAAACCAGTTCATCAGGATGCCAGCAAAAATACTTATCCTAATCTTTTGGGGCTGGCTGGCGCAAAGGCGGCGCTTAACCAAACGGTCAAAGATGCCCGCCAATCACTGACCATTGCCAGTAAAAAATTAGGGGTCGATACGACTCTTTTGGCTGAATTTTGTAACTATTTTGTACTTAAGGACGAACAGTAATGGAAAAACAACGAGTGGATGTTTTATTGGTAACACAAGGGTTATTTGATACCCGAGAAAAAGCCAAACGGGCGGTCATGGCCGGTGAAATTCTTGGTGACAATGAAGAACGGTTGGATAAACCGGGAACAAAAATTCCAGTTGATACTGAGTTACATTTAAAGGGTAAACCAATGCCTTATGTGAGTCGGGGCGGTTTGAAGCTGGCGAAAGCCTTGGATGTTTTCAACATTGATGTCAAGGGTTTGACCGTTCTGGATATTGGGTCTTCAACTGGTGGATTTACCGATGTGATGCTCCAAAACGGGGCTAAACTCAGCTATGCATTGGACGTTGGTAGTAATCAATTGGTTTGGAAGCTGCGGGAGGACCCTCGGGTTGTTGTAATGGAGCACACAAACTTTCGTTACAGTAAACCGGCCGATTTTACCCATGGCCAGCCCCAGTTTGCTTCAATCGACGTTTCTTTCATTTCACTAGAGTTAATTCTCCCCGTCTTAAAAACGATTCTGGTACCAAACGGTCAAGTCGTTGCGCTTATTAAGCCTCAGTTTGAGGCTGGTAAAAGTAATGTTGGCAAGCATGGAATTGTCCGTGACCCAACTGTCCATAAAATGGTCCTGAAAAAGATCCTTAACTTTGCAGTTGCCACAGGCTACTCAGTCGAACATTTGGACTTTTCACCAATTAAGGGTGGCGCTGGTAATATTGAATTTTTAGTCGCACTAAGATCTGTCGAAAATCCCATCATGGCGGATAATGTTTCAATTGAAAAAGTGATTGAAAACGCTTATTCTGAATTAAAGGGATAAAAATCCATCCCTTTAACAGATTTTCCGGGGGTGAAGGTATGCGCAAAAAAGAACGTCAAAGATTAATTAAACAGTTATTAACAAGCAATAATATTCAGCGGCAGGAAGATTTTGTCACCTTGCTGGAAAAGCAGGGCGTCAAAGTGACCCAAGCAACAGTGTCCCGGGACATTAAAGATATGCAGTTGGTAAAGGTTCCCTCAGTGACTGGCGGATATCGATACAGCCTGCCAACTCAAAAGAATATTGATACTGAGAAAAAATTAGTTCAAACAATCCGAGATTCATTTGTTTCAGTCGATTCCCAGGACAAGTTTGTCTTTTTAAAGGTCTTACCCGGTAGTGGACCAATTATTTCCAGCCTGATGTACCAAATGAACTACAGCGAGATTTTTGGAACAATTGGTGATGATAATACTGTTCTTATTATTTGCAAGACAGAAGCGGATACGCTCAGTTTCCGTAATCAAATTAACAATATGCTCAGTACTGAATAACAATCATTGAAAGGGTTAATTTATGTTACTTGAACTATCAATTACTGATTTTGCGATCATTGAATATTTAGACATTGAATTTCAAGCAGGCATGACGGTGTTAACTGGCGAAACCGGTGCCGGCAAATCGATTATTATTGATGCGGTCGGGCTACTGGTTGGTGGCCGTGGTTCCCACGATTTGATTCGAACCGGCGCGAAAAAGTCGGTCATTCAGGGTAACTTCATCCTCCATAATGACAATCCTACATATGCTGTTTTAGATGACCTTGGGATTGATCACAGCGATGGTAACGTGATTATTGAACGCGAAATTTTTGCAAACGGGCGCAATAGTTGTCGGGTGAATGGGATTATGGTCAATATTGCATCGTTGAAACGAATTGGCGAAACCATTGTCGACATTCAAGGACAAAACGAACACCAGGAATTAATGAAGCCGGAACGGCATATTCAATTACTAGACGATTTTGCGGAAGACGAATTGCAATCAGTTTTAAGTTCTTATCAAGAAAAGTATGACAAATTCATCAAACTTCGAGCACTCAACGAGAAAAAACATCAAAATGAAAAACAGTGGGCCCAACGGGTAGACATGCTTAAATTCCAAATTAAAGAGATTGAGGCCGCTGACTTACATGAAAATGAAGATACCGAGCTAACGGCTGAACGCGATCATCTTAACAATTTTCAAAAAATTCATGATTCCTTATTGAGCAGCTATGAAGGAATCAACGGTGACGATTCGGGACCTTTGGATTCAATTGGATCAGCAATGAGTTCAATGCAAGAAATTGAAGACCTAGATCCAGACTACAAGCAAATTTCTGACAATTTATCCGGGGCGTTTTTTACACTTCAAGATGTTGCCAGTCAAATTTCCGATCAGTTAAGCAGCTTAGAGTTTGATCAGGATCGACTTGATCAAGTTGAACAGCGGTTAAATACGATTTACCAGTTGAAACATAAGTACGGTGATTCTGTCGATCAAATTCTGAAATACCTGAAAAAAATTCAAAAAGAATTAGCGGATATGTCTGGAACGGTCAGTGAAGATCAAGATCTTGACGAGCAATTAACCACGATCAAAGCATCCTTGATCAAAGATGCCAAAAAAATCAGTGACATCCGGCGCAAGTCTGCTAAGGAATTGGAAAATGCGGTTCATCATCAATTAGCGGATTTATACATGGATAAGGCTGTTTTTGAAGTAAACATCAAGCAAAATACCGCACTTAACCGGCTGGGTGCTGACCGGGTTGAATTTTATATTCAAACCAATCCGGGAGAAAAAATGTTACCCTTGGTTAAATCAGCTTCTGGTGGGGAACTGTCTCGTATTATGTTGGCATTAAAAACGATGTTTGCAAGGGCTGCCGGGGTCACCTCGATCATTTTTGATGAAGTAGATACAGGTGTCTCTGGTCGGGTCGCTCAGGCAATTGGTAATAAAATTTATACGATTTCAACCAAGTCCCAGGTGTTATGTATTACACATCTCCCACAAGTTGCCGCAATGAGTGATCATCACTATTTTATTGAAAAAAAAGTAACCGACAACCGAACCACTACGACGATTACCGAACTGACTGCCAAACAGAGTGTGAAGGAAATTTCCCGGATGTTGGCTGGAACGGCTGTTACCAAATTAACTAAGGAACATGCTCAGGAACTCCTGAATTTGGCAGACGAGGAAAAGGTTAAAATTAGTCAGGATTAAACTTTGTTGTTTTGGAGATTGAAAAAGGAGCGACCACATTTAATTGGCCGCTCCTAGTGTTTATGTGCTTGAGTTGTTCATCTAAAACTTTTTGATTGCTTGGATTTCATTGATCGAGAAAATTCGCGTAAAATGATTGTCAGCCGATGTGATTAAAAGGCGACGGTCACTAATCTTTGAAAGATAGCCAGCTGAATCGGGCGTATGATCGTTAAATTGGACGATAATTGGGAACTTTTGACTTAAAGCTTTATCAATGTAGACGTCTAATTGAAAGGTTGGCATTTGTTTGACCTGGGTATTATCTGTTACGAGATCAAAGAAACGATTGTAATTGTTTTTAACAGATTTAGTGATTTCCGATAAATAGGATTGTTTGTTTTGCATTTTGTTCACCCCGAACGTTTGTTTGTAGTTTCATTATACGAACAACTGTTCGAAATTGCAAGACCAAATTTAAAATATGAAGTAGAATTAGATTAACCGGTAATAATACTTGTCAAATCAAGGAAAAAGGGCGATAATTATCGGTACTATAAATAATTGAAGGGATTTTTTCAATGGCTAAAAGAGGAATGTTGATTGTTTTGTCAGGTCCATCAGGAGTTGGTAAGGGAACAGTCAGAAAAGCGCTGTTTGAAGAACCAGATGTTGATTTTGAATACTCAACGTCGATGACGACCAGGGAGCCCCGCCCTGGTGAAAAGAATGGTGTCGACTATTATTTTGTTTCGAAAGAACAGTTTGAGAAGAACATTCAAGATGGTGAGATGCTTGAATACGCAAAATACGTTGACAATTACTACGGAACGCCATTAAAATATGTTAATGAAACGTTGAATTCCGGTAAAGATGTCTTTTTGGAGATTGAAGTGAACGGTGCCATGCAGATTCGGGCCAATTGTCCTGATGCAGTATTTGTGTTCTTAACCCCACCAGACCTTATGGAATTAAAGCACCGTTTAATTGGTAGAGGGACTGACGAAATGGACGTGATCAACCGTCGAATTAAAAAAGCCGTTGGTGAAATCAGCATGATGCGAAACTATGATTATGCGGTTTTGAACGACAAAGTTCCTTATGCCGTTGATCGAATTAAATCAATTATCAGAAGTGAACGATTAAAAGTTGCTCGGGTGATGCCCGATTATGAATCAATGTTAGGAGAAGATTAATTATGTTACTTTACCCATCAGTTGATAAGTTGTTGGATCAAATTGATTCACGTTATTCTTTGATTATGCTTGCCAGCAAGCGTGCCCATGAATTGGACGCAGGCGCCAAACCATTATTAGATAGCTATAAATCACAAAAGTCCGATGGTAAGGCATTAGAAGAAATTGCTGCCGGTGTGCTAAAAATTGATCCAAAAGAAAAAGATTTTAACTAATTAAGTTTAAGTAGGCGAAACTGGGATAAGGCGACTTAATTCCAGAATTTAGCGAAGAAGGACAATCATTTCAGGATCTTGGAATGGTTGTCCTTCTTCGTTAAATAATTAAGATCAGCAGACTTTAAGAAAAAGCCATCCTCTGACATTGCGCTTTGTTATTGGCATAGAGTTCTTGGATCGAAAGAGATTATTTTAATTACCAAGAAAATGTTTGGTACAATAAAGATTGAATAATGAAATGGCGGTGAATCGATTGTTAAAAAATAAAAACGTTGTGTTATTTGTGACTGGCAGTATTGCGGCATATAAATCCTTAACCCTAACTCGACTGCTTGTTAAAAGCGGCAATGATGTTCATGTTGTGATGAGTGAGGCCGCTCAACAATTTGTGACGCCATTCGCTTTTGAAACTTTGAGCAAAAATGCCGTTATGACCAGTGATTTTAGCGGTGATGATCCTAAAACAATTCCACACGTTCAACTTGCGGATGACGCTGATCTTGCTATTATTGCGCCTGCAACGGCAAACACCATTTCCAAGATGGCTAATGGAATTGCTGATAATGTCCTTACGGCAACGTTATTGGCAATGACCAGGCCAATTTTTGTTGTACCGACAATGAATACTCATATGTTGACTAACTTTGCCACCCAATTTAACTTACAGACTCTAATGGACCATGGAATTCACATCATGCAGCCAGCAGAAGGCTTTTTAGCTGAAGGTTATTCTGGCCGTGGCCGGATGCCAGAACCAACTGAAATTTTTGAATGGGTCGATCATACATATGATTCTCCGAGTCAACTATTAGCCGGCAGGCATATTGTTGTGACTGCCGGTGGGACCCAAGAACCATTGGATCCAGTTCGGTATTTAACAAACCGTTCTTCAGGGAAAATGGGGTATGAGATCGCCGAAGCAGCTCAAGTTGCTGGTGCCGACGTGACTTTAATTTCTGCAAATGCGGCGCTGCCGACGCCAACGAATGTCAAACTGGTTCGTGTCCAGACAGCCGCTGAATTGTTGACTTCAGTCCAACAGAATTTTGTAAGTGCCGATATTTTAATTATGGCTGCCGCGGTGGCCGATTATCGACCTAAAACAGTGGCAAACCAAAAGATTAAGAAAACGGCTAATAATGAAACCATGACCCTTCAGTTAGTCCGCAATCCTGATATTTTGAAGACAGTTGCTGCATCCAAAGAACCTAATCAGGTCATTGTCGGATTTGCCGCGGAGACAAATGACTTGCTGGCAAACGCAGCTAAAAAGATTGCGGCTAAAAAGTTGGATTTGATTGTCGCCAACGATGTTTCCAATCACCAAATTGGCTTCAATTCCGAAAATAATCAGGTCACTTTTTTATTTGCAAACGGTGAAAAAACTAAGACTGCCCTTGAAAGCAAGCATGCCGTCGCAAATGAACTGATTACGATTCTTGCAAAAAAATTCTCGTTTAATGAATAAACTCGACATCATGAAAGGAGCGGCCTAACCTTGCAGATTGCACAGGTCATCGTTGATATCCCAACTCGCCAAACCAATAATCCATACAGCTATCTGATTCCTGACTACCTGACTGACCAGGTTGTTCCTGGAATGCGAGTGGCGGTTTCTTTTGGCAACCGAAGAATCACTGGCTTTGTGGTGGCTATCACAGACAAAGCGGCATTTGACGGTAAATTAAAACCAATTGATTCGCTGATTGACTTGGCACCCGTGATTAACAAAGAGCTTCTTCAACTGGCAACTTGGATGGCTGACAAAACCTATTCGTTCAAAATCAGCTGTTTGCAAACCATGTTGCCCGGCGGCATGCGAACGAAGAATCAGAAACGGTTAATTGCAACCGAGAATTCAGTTGTAGCGGCTTATCCAGAAATATTCCATGGTCAGCATGAAATCGATTATAATCGTCAAAATTTGAATAACCAATCTGTCACAAAAGTGCTCGAACTAGAACATCAGGGAAAAATTCGGGTGGAATATAACTTGACCAAGCATGCGCGACCAATTATGGTGAAAGCTTACCAAGCAATGCTGGAGCCAGACCAAATCTCTGGTGAGCTGGCGGGTGTTCGAAAAAATGCGAATGGCCAAATTAAATTACTCGAGATCTTAAGGCAACACCCAGGTGAAACTTTTTTACAAAGTAAGCTAACAGCTGCTGGAGTGACAACTTCAGCCCTTAAAACGGGTGAACAAAAAGGCTGGGTAAAGGCCACGCTGAAGCGTCACGTTCGAAATCCGTTTTTAAGACCAGTTGCCCACACGAACCCTCTCCATTTAAATGCTGATCAGCAAAAAGCTGTCGACCAAATTAATATTGATGTGAGTGATCAAAAAAATGACGTCTTCTTGTTGGAAGGGGTAACTGGCTCCGGCAAAACCGAAGTATATCTCCAATCGATTGCCCATGCTCTTGAAACCGGGCGAACAGCATTGATGTTAGTGCCCGAAATCACTTTAACGCCACAAATTGTTGGGCGAATTCGTAGCCGATTTGGTGATCAGGTTGCCATGCTCCATAGCGCGCTATCAAATGGTGAGCGCTACGATGAATGGCAGCGGATCAATTCCGGTCAAGCCAAAGTGGTTGTCGGCGTGCGGTCAGCAGTTTTTGCGCCCTTAGACAATATTGGTTTGATCATTATCGATGAAGAACACGACAGTAGTTACAAGCAGGCTGATAATCCCCGCTATCAGACGCGTGACGTTGCCAAGTGGCGGGCTGCTTACAACCATTGCCCAGTCGTGCTGGGAAGCGCCACACCATCATTAGAGTCACGGGCGCGGGCAATGAAGGGGGTCTATCGATTTTTGACTCTCCCTGAACGAATTAACCACCATGCTTTGCCCCATGTTTCGATTGTCGATATGAAAACCGAAATGGCACAACATCAAAGCATCCTATCGAACCAACTTGCCAACGCAATTTCTGACCGGCTTGAAAAGCATGAACAAATCATTCTGTTGTTAAATCGGCGTGGATACTCGTCGTTTTTAATGTGTCGAGATTGCGGTTATGTTCCCAAGTGCCCCAATTGCGATATTTCATTGACGGTTCACAAAGACACTCATACTCTAAATTGCCATTATTGTGGCCATAAGGAACCGATTCCATCCGTTTGTCCACAATGTCACAGTAAACGAATTCGGTTTCATGGGGTTGGCAGCCAACAATTAGAAGAACAGGTGAGAAATCAGTTTCCAACTGCCCGGGTGCTACGTATGGATGTCGATACCACCAGGCGAAAGGGGTCGCACGAAGCCATTATTGGCAAGTTTGGGGCTCACAAGGCTGATATTTTGCTTGGCACTCAGATGATTGCAAAGGGGCTGGATTTCCCCGAAGTCACTTTGGTAGGCGTACTGAATGCCGATTCTGCGCTTCAGTTTCCAGATTTTCGTTCCAGTGAACGGACCTTCCAACTTCTCACCCAGGTTTCCGGTCGATCGGGGCGTGCTGATAAAGTTGGAGGGGTCATTATTCAGACGTTTAATCCGGATCATTACGCCATTCAATTGGCTAAAACTCAGGATTATGAACGATTTTATGCGACTGAAATGCACGTTCGCCATGACGGCAAATACCCACCGTACTATTACACCATTAAATTGACGGGTAATTCACCCAGTGAAAATCAAACGGCTTCAGAAATGTTTGGCATTCTGACCTTTTTGAAGGATAATTTATCTAAGCAGGCGATTATCCTCGGACCAACGCCTAAGGCCATTACTCGGATTAACAATCAATATTATTATCAAATCATCATTAAGTATCGAAAAGAACCCAATTTAAAAAAGACTTTGGATCAAATTTTAGTTGATTCACAGAAAAAGCAACGTCATGGGTTACAGATTGCAATTGATAATGAACCACTCGATTTTATGTAATGAAAGGAAACGATTAATTTGACAACCATAGTATTTATGGGGACCCCAGAATTTGCTGTTCCAGTTCTGCAGGGGCTCGTTGACAACGATTATGATGTTGTAGCAGCAGTCACTCAGCCGGATCGGCCGGTTGGAAGAAAACATAAGATTCAACAAACGCCCGTCAAAAAGCTGGCTGTGAGTCTCAAGATCCCCGTTTTTCAACCAGCTAAATTAAGCGGCAGCGCAGAAATGCAGCGGGTCATCGATCTGCATCCTGATTTCATCGTCACCGCCGCATATGGCCAATTCTTACCAACTAAGATGTTAAATGCCGTCAAAATTGCCGCTGTCAACGTTCATGGTTCGTTATTACCCAAGTATCGCGGTGGTGCACCGGTACAATACGCGATCATGAATGGTGATAAAGAAACCGGCATCAGTTTAATTTACATGGTCAAAAAAATGGATGCTGGCGATATCTTGGCACAAAAAGCCATCCCGATAGAAGATGATGACGATACCGAATCTATGTTTCACAAGCTAAGCATCGTTGGCCGAGGCGTGCTCTTACAAACCTTACCAAAAATTATCTCCGGAGATATCCAAGCGACGCCTCAAGATGCTGACAAGGTTGTTTTTTCGCCTAACATTAAGCCAGAGGAAGAAGAACTCGATTTTAATCAGTCTGCCTTTTTAGTGGACGCCAAAGTTCGAGCTCTACGACCAGATCCGGGAGCCTATGCAATGTTAAATGGCAAACGGGTCAAGATTTGGCAAACCGCTGTCGTCGACGATTCAACGACCGCAGTTCCTGGAACGGTTGTCAAAAAGGATAAACATGATTTATACTTAGCAGCTGGCAATGGCAGTGTTCTTTCCTTATTGGAAGTTCAGCCTGCCGGTAAACCCAAACAAGCAATTACAGACTATTTAAATGGAAGCGGCCAATCGTTAAAAGTTGGTCAACAGGTGATTAAATAAATGAAATACAAAACGAACAATCCGCGTCAACTTGCAGTTGAAACCTTAGTGAGAACCAGTACGGGGTCATATTCCAACTTACAAATTAATGCGGTGATTCAGTCAACTTCAATGAAGCCGGAAGACAAAGCATTGTTTACCAATATCGTCTATGGGGTCATCCAACATCGGCTCACGCTCCAATACAAGCTTAGCCCATTCATTCGCGAGCCTCAAAATACAGAGAATTGGGTCAAAGAATTATTGTACACGGCAATGTATCAACTTGAATATCTAGACCGCGTTCCCAAACGGGCCATTTTTGATGAAACCATCAAGATTGCCAAATCGATGGGCCACGATGGGACAAGGCGGTTCGTGACTGGAATCCTACATCAAATGGATCGTAAGGGGACTCCTGAAGTTGATGCCATCAAAGATGTAACTGAGCGCTTATCGATTGCCTACAGTGTGCCAACCTGGTTAGTCACAATGTTACAAGATCAACTTGGAAAGCCAAAAGCCAAGGCAATTTTGCAATCACTGAACATGGCTCCCAAACAATCGGTTCGCTTCAATTCAACCAAGACGACAAAGGCTGATTTGATGACCGAACTCAATGCCGACGGCTATGATGTTGAAGATAGTGAGGTTGCCAGTGAAGGAATCATCGTTAAAAGTGGCCAGATTGTTCACAGTTCATTTTTCAAAGATGGTTTATTGACCATTCAGGATGAAAGCGCCATGTTGCCGGTGGAATCGATGAAGATTGCCGCTGATGATACTATTTTGGATGCCTGCAGTGCTCCGGGTGGGAAAACGACCCAAATTGCCAGTAGATTGGACGGTGGGAAAGTCTTCGCCCTCGATATCCACAAGAATAAACTAAAGACGGTGTTACGTAATGCGACCCGGCTGGGAGTTGAAAAACAAATTGAGACCTTTGAATTGGATGCCCGAAAAGTTGATCAAAAGTTTAACGATGGCCTATTCGACCAGATCTTAGTTGATGCACCTTGTTCGGGGCTTGGATTATTACGGCGAAAACCAGAAATTCGTTATGATAAGACGCCTGAAGACATTGACCGACTCAGTACCATCCAGCTGCAAATTCTAAATGCCGTTGCCCCAAAGGTTAAAGCTGGTGGTATGATTACGTATAGCACTTGTACAATTGTTGACCAAGAAAATCAAGATGTCATTGATCAATTCATTGCAGCTCATCCAAATTTTGAGGTAGTCAAGACGCAAACTGCTTTGGATCTTGATCATAATCATGACGATCAAATGCTTAAAATCTATCCCGATGACTATGGTTCTGATGGCTTCTTTGTTAGTTCTTTAGTAAGGAAATCGTAACGGAGTTGATTTACATGCAAATTGCGTATCAATCGTCGACAGGTAAAGTTCGTGACAAGAACGAAGATGCCGTCGGCGCATTTTCAAACAAGAAGGGATTAGTCCTCGCCATCATCACTGATGGCATCGGTGGCAACAACGCTGGCGAAGTAGCTTCCCAGATGGTCGTGACTCAGTTTGGTGAGAGCTTTCAACAAACTGACATCGATAGTCTGGACGAGTTGGAAACCTGGTTTGAGAATAAATTAACTGAAGAAAATACGACAATTATTGAAGAATCAAATACGAATAGCCGGCTCCATGGGATGGGAACAACAATTGTTGCCGCTCTTATCGACGGTAAACAAGGTTTGATTGCCAATATTGGCGACAGTCGGGGCTATGTCTATTCAGATGGTCAATTAACCCAGATTACCGAAGATCATTCATATGTGAATGAGTTAGTTAAACATGGTGATTTGACCCCCGATCAAGCCAAAAACAATCCTTATAAAAATATCATTACAAAAAGCCTTGGTATCAACGATGATTCTGTTGCTGATTTTAAACCGCATACCGCATCCCCAAATGATCAGATTCTCCTCTGTACGGATGGGCTCACTAATATGGTCGATGATATCGATATTGAAAAAGTTCTAGCGATGGATGAAAGCTTACAGGATAAATGTGACCTGTTAGTATCCATTGCAAATCAAAACGGAGGTTTAGATAACATTACCGTTTTGATTGCTCAGTACGATTCGGAGGTGGAAACCGATGAATAAAGGGTACGTGTTAAATGGCCGTTATGAAATTATTGGCCGGCTTGGTGAAGGTGGTATGGCCGACGTTTACCTGGCCAAGGATCTCATTTTAAAACGGGAGGTCGCCGTTAAACTCTTGCGATTGGACTTTCGGGATAACCCACAAGCCAAGAAACGGTTCCAGCACGAAGCAATGGCGGCAACCCAACTGGATAATCCCCACATTGTTGGCATCTATGATGTTGATGAAGTTGAAGGAATGCAATATTTAGTCATGGAGTACATCGATGGTGAAGATCTTAAGAAGTACATTGGTGACCATTTTCCAATCCCATATGCTGAAGTGGTCAACATTATGGAACAGATTTGTTCCGCTGTTAGCGAAGCCCATCGCCACCACATCATTCATCGTGACCTCAAGCCGCAAAATATTTTAGTTGATAAAAATGGCTATATTAAAATTACCGATTTCGGGATTTCTCGGGCCGGCACCGAAGACACAATGACTCAAACCCGTTCAATTATTGGTTCCATTCATTACTTATCACCAGAGCAGATTAAGGGTCAGGTTGCAACCGAACAGTCAGATATCTATTCACTGGGAATCATTTTGTATGAACTGTTGACGGGAAAAGTACCGTTTACAGGGGATACGGCCGTGTCAATTGCAATTAAGCATTCTCAAGAAGCAATTCCATCCGTTCGTGACTTTGATCCAAGAATCCCCCAGGCGATGGAAAACGTTGTCTTACGAGCGACTGCAAAAGACCCAAACGACCGTTATGCAACCGTCGATCAGCTAGCTGACGACTTGAATACGTCACTTGATCGTTCCAGAGCCAATGAACCACGATTTGTTGTGCCCGAGAAAAAATCTGATTTGAACGAAGCAACCCGGGTCATGCCGTTTCCACCGCTCCAAGATCAGCCTGCCTCAGCTAATGATCAGGCTAGTCAACGAAGCGAACCAGCTAAACAAGCTTCAAAAGACCAGCCGCCCAAAAAATCGACGCCTAAAAAGAAAAAGCGCCATCGGCTGATTATCGCCACTATTTTAGGACTACTGGTGCTCCTGGTTGCTTTTGTCATGATTGTGACTGCCAACGGTCGAACAACTGTCCCGGTCATCACGGGTACAACCGAGGAAGAGGCATCCCAAAAGCTTCAGAATGCCGATCTTCAAGTAGGTAAAGTTAAGTACCACGGTAGTGATACCGTCGACCGCAATCGGGTAATTTCTTCTAATCCCAAGGAGAATACGAAGATTAAGAAAAACACCAAAGTTTCTCTCGTGGTAAGTTCTGGTCCCCGGAAAGTCCGCGTTGGTAATTACGTGGGCCAGAACTATAACTCAGTCAAAGACCGCCTCGAACGGGAAGGGTTTAAAATTCGCAAGCGTAATGCACCATCTGGAACATTCAAATCCGGTCGAATTTTACAACAAGACTTCAGGTCGGGGGCTAAGCTGAATCCGGCTAAGCACACTTTAACGTTTGTGGTTTCAACCGGGGTTAAGCAAATTACCCTTAAAGACCTGACTGGGATGACCAAGGCTCAGGTTGTGAGTTATGCCAACAAGGAAGAAATTAATCCAACCTTTGACTATGTCTATTCTGATGATCAGCCTAAGGGACGCGTTGTCCGCCAGTCTCCTGGAGCCGATGAAGTGATTCAGCAAGGTGGAAACGTTGCTGTTTGGTTATCCAGAGGATCGAAGAGCAGCAAACAGGATACTTTGAAGAGCTTTAACGTGCGGATCACGATTCCATACTTTGATGCCAATAGTGACGCTGAGAGCAGTTCTCAGCCATTAACTGGCAGCCCAAGTGCGGATACCCCGTCTGGTAGTTCGGACGATACCCAAACAACGAGTGGTAGTAGCGAAAATGTTGTGTTTATCTATCTAAAGGATCACGATCATGACTTTTCAACGATTTACAAACAGATGGTGATCACCAAAGATACCCCGGTGAACTTACCTTTTAAATTGACGAAGAATGAGGTTGGCCGTTACAAAGTTGTTCGTGATGGCAAAACAATTCTGCGTGATAACAACGTTACCCAAGATTCTCAATAATTAATTACTGCAAATTAAAGTTACTTCTCCTATAATGATAGGTGAAGTAATTTTTTTATCGAGGTGATGAATTGACAAAGGGAAAGATTTTTCAATCCCTGAGTGGATTTTACGATGTCCACTCTGAGGGGAAGGTATACCGGACACGTGCACGGGGGAATTTCCGAAAACGTAAGATTACGCCGTTAGTTGGCGACGACGTCGAATTTCAAATTGAAGATGGCGATAAGGGTTACATTTTGAGTATGTTACCAAGGAAGAACTCTTTGGTCCGGCCGCCAATCGCAAATATTGATCAGGCAATTGTCGCAACCGCCGCTGTCCAACCCGAATTTTCAAGCAATCTGTTGGATCGTCAATTGATTGCGTTAGAAATTAGCGGCATTACGCCAATTATTTATTTTACTAAGACGGATTTGTTAACTGACCAACAGCGGGCTCATCTAGAAACGATTGCTAAGGGGTATCGGGCCGTTCCCTATAAAGTCATCTTTCCGGAGCAGGCATTTGATCCATCATCATTAGATCAGCTGCGACAGCTATTTGCTGGTAAAGAAAATGTCATTATGGGGCAAACTGGTGCCGGAAAATCAACACTGCTCAATCATCTGGCACCGGACCTCCAGTTAAAGACCGGAGAAATTTCAGCTGCCCTTAATCGTGGAAAACACACAACTCGAAAAGTTGCGTTACTTCAAGTTAATGATGGCTTAATTGCTGACACACCTGGTTTTTCTTCATATGATACACTAGAAATTGATTACCGTGAATTAGCCAACTATTTCCCTGAATTTAAACGAGCCGCAGTGAAATGCCGATTTCGGGGATGTGTTCACGTTAATGAACCGGATTGTGAAGTGAAACGTCAAGTGAGTGCCAGGACAATCATGGAATCACGATATACAAATTACCTTCAGTTATATACGGATATCAAGAATCGTAAACCAATTTATAAAAAGTGAGGAAGTTAATAATGATTAAAGTAGCACCTTCAATTTTGAGCGCGGATTATGTGAATCTTCAACGAGACATCGAAATGGTGGATAAGGGTGGCGCAGAGCTCTTACATATTGATATTATGGATGGGGCCTTTGTGCCAGCATTGTCATATGGCCCTGGCTGGGTAAAAGCCATTCGTCCCATTACTGATATGACGTTGGATGTTCATATGATGGTTGAATCTCCAGAACGTTACGTCGAAGACTTTGCCGATGCAGGGGCTGATATTATTGGTGTTCACACTGAAGCCACTCCCCATATTCATCGGGCACTCCAGATGATTAAGAATAAAGGGGTTAAAGCAGAGGTTGTCATCAACCCAGGAACGCCAGTTAGCGCCATTACCCCTGTTCTTTATATGGTCGATCAAGTGCTTGTCATGACTGTTAACCCAGGCTTTGGTGGTCAAAAGTTCTTACCAGAAACGGTTAAGAAAATTGCTGAATTAAACGAAATCAAAAAGCAACAAAGCCTGAACTTCGACATTGAAATCGATGGTGGGGTAAACGACTCAACCGTTGTCGGTGCTTATCAAGCAGGTGCGACCGTTGCTGTTGCGGGTTCATATGTTTTTGATAACGATGACCCGGTTTCAAGAATTCAAGCTTTAAAGGACGCCACAAAATAAATGAAATTATTAAACTTACTGGTTGGCGGACCAATTGATTTGTGGCCACAACAAGTGAAAAACGGTGAGATAAAAGGAAACTGGATTGGCATCGATCGGGGAAACCTCCATCTCATCAAAATGGGCATTGATCCGTTAGTTGCGATTGGTGACTTTGATTCACTTCAACCGGAAGAATATCAATTAATGAAGGCTCATGTCAGCGATATTCGCCAATCGATTCCTGAAAAGGACGATACGGATACGCAATTGGGCCTAAAAGTCGCCATTGAGGAGCATCACGCCGACCGTCTGGATATATACGGTGCCACCGGCGGAAGATTAGACCATTTTTTGGCCAATCTGTGGATGGTCTTGGAACCCCGGTTCAAAAAATATGCACCAAAAATTAGAATGATCGACAAACAAAATACGATTACCTTTTTTCTGCCTGGGGAGTATACCATCACGAAAGAACCTGATAAGAAGTATTTGGCGTTCGTGGCCTTAACCCCAATGGATCACTTGACATTATTTGACGAAAAATATCAATTAGATGACTATCAAGTCAAACGGCCAATTTCACTGGCCAGCAATGAGTTTGTTGGTGACAAGGCTCGGTTTAAATTTGGCAGTGGCGTCATGTGTGTGATTCAGAGTAAAGATATTGATCGATTTAGCTAAAATCCAATTACCTATATGACCGAATATTTAAAGGGTCTCCAAACTGAAATGGCTCTTCGTCAACTGTTGTTGGTGAAACTAAATTCGAGTTCTAATCACTTTGTGATTAGGGCTCTTTTTGTTT